>SKZG01000460.1 GCA_007127495.1 Planctomycetales bacterium | reverse complement strand
TGATTGGCCACTACACACAAACCGCAAGCGCACACCGCCCCCACCGCCCCCGCGGCGGGGGCGAGGAGAACATCGGAGGGGCTATACCTATGTGTGCCGACAATCAGAAATCAGAAATCAGAAACCATAAATCCCATGGTTTTACCCTCGTTGAACTCTTGGTGGTCATCGCGATCATCGGTATCTTGATCTCGCTCTTGTTGCCGGCGGTGCAGGCGGCACGCGAGGCGGCGCGCCGCATCCAGTGCGCGAACAACCTCAGGCAAATCGGCCTGGCCACGCTGTCGTACGTCGAGCGCATGGGAAGCTTCCCGCCCGGAGGAATCACCGAAGGCCCCTGCTGCTCGACCCGAAGCGGCATAAGCTGGCCCATCTCCATCCTGCCCGACCTGGAGCAGCAGGCCCTGTTCGACCGGTACGACTCGAACGCCTACAACGAAGACCCGGTGAACGAGTACGTTCGCCAGGCGCTGGTGCCCGTCTATACCTGCCCGTCCGACTACGGCGACCCGAGGGCGCTCGAGGTGCCCGAAACCGGGCCCGGCGGGGCATTCAGCGGCCACGGGGGCAGGAATCTGTTGTATCGTCGCGGGTCGTACCGCGCCAATACCGGGCGGAAGCAGGACAACTCCAGCGAATGGTGGGACGGGCAATACCAAGCGAACAATCCCCTGCCGGAAAAATGGCGCGGGCCGATGTACACCATCGGGTTCTTCCAGTACGGCGTGGTGCTGCCCGCCCACGTCCGCGACGGCATGTCGAACACGCTTCTGGTGGGCGAAATGCACAGCCACTCCCGGCCCTCGCGGCGGACGTTTTGGGCGTACTCGTACACCTCGTACAACAAGTCGGCCGTGGTGCCTGAAGCGCGCACCCTGCTGATCGACTACGACCGCTGCATCAGTATTTCCGGCATCAACGGTATCAACCCGTGCAAGCGCGGCTGGGGAAGCTATCATCCCGGCGGCTTGCACTTCGTCTTGTGCGACGGCTCGGTGCGATTCATCTCGACCAGCGTGGACGTTTGGGTGCTGGCCGGGCTGGCCTCCATTGCCGGAGGCGAGGTGGTGCAAGTACCTTAGGCTGCTGCGACGGGATCCTGCCATGACACGTACCCCATTTCGATTGCTTGCCCTCTTTGCGGGGGCCGCATGCCTGGCGGCCGCAGGTTGCGGGCCGGGCTACGAACTCGTGCCCGTTTCAGGACAGGTGACGTGGCATGGCCGGCCGCTCGCCGGCTGGGGTGTGCAGTTCCAGCCGATTTCCGACGGCCCCGCCAGCCCCGGCCCCGGCTCCCACGGCACCACCGATGCCGAGGGCCGCTACACCCTGCATTTGGTCGACCCGGACCGGCCGGGCGCCGTCGTCGGGCGACACCGGGTGCGTATCACGCCGCCGGCGTCGGGCGACGATGCGCAGGACGACCTGGGCGACCCCCGCGCCATCCAACCCCCCACACACTTCTTGGACGGGTCGATTGAGTTCGCCGTAACGGGCGGCGGCACCGCCGAGGCGGACTTCCACCTGGGCGCGTCCGTTTCCTGGTAACGACCGCCCGCCAACGACAAGGAGATTCAGCCGATGAAACGCTACGAACGTAGGCTCTGGTCCATTGTGACATGTTCCGTTTTCCTCGCGATCGTGCCGGGCCGCGCCCCGGCCGCCGCCGCCGAACCGGCCGGTCTCGGCGCCGAATTGCAAAGGCTCATCGAGGCCGACTGGATCGACCAGGACCGCCGCTGGAGTCCGAACCAATCGCTGCGGGCGGTTCCCCCGCCGCCGGTGCCCGCCCTGAGTCAACCGGGTTCCACCCTCGTGCAGCAGTCGCTGCCGTGGCCTGAGAACGTCACCACCGAGGACGACGCCGCCGGCGCGGTCGACGGCATCAAGAACGGCCGGTGGGGCTTCCACGTGCGCAGCGGCGAGAAAGACCCCTGGTGGCAGGTCGATCTTCAGCAGCCAAACGTGCTCGACCGCGTGGTGATCTATGCGCGCAGCGAGGGCGGCCAGAGCGGGCATCCGCACATTCGCGTGCTCACGGCCGGCGGCGACGGCGACCCGCTGTGCGCCGAGTTCACCGAAGTGTACCGGCACGACGGCACCCCCTGGTACGGCGTCGCCCGCAACGCGCCCCTGGTGGTACACCTTGCCGGCGCGAACGTCACCGCCCGCGTGGTGCGGCTGCAAGTGCCCGGCAACGTGTCGTTCGCGCTGGACGAGGTCGAGGTGTACGCCGTGGACGACCCCACCGAGAACATCGCCCTGGGCCGGCCGGCCGACCAGATCAGCGTGAGCCCGCATTCCTATCCCGGCACGATCCCGTACGAATTGGGCGTGGCCCGGTACCCGGACCTGTTTCGCGGCGGGCCCGCGCCGGTGGCTTCGCGCGCCTCGGCCCGCGGCCCCTTCTCGCCGGCGCACACCGAGCAGGTGCTCCAGCGGGCGGAAGAGCTGATCGAGCGGCTCGAAGCCACGGCCGACCCTCGCCGCCTGCAAGGCCTCGCGGCCGAACGCGAAGCGTTGGCCGAGCGGCTGGCCGAGCGGATCGCGGCCGGCGACGTGCCCGAAAACGACCGCAAGGACCTGTACCTCGACGCCCGCCGGCTGCTGCGCCGCATCGCGCTGGCCAACCCACTGGTGGCCGGCATCGACCGGCTGCTGTTCCTGAAGCGGCACGACCCGCGCGGCGTCATTCACATGTGCGACCAATACTACGGCTGCAACGCCGTGCCCGGCGGGGGGCTGTACGTGCTGGAAAACCCCTTCGGCAAGAACCCGAAGTTGGTGAACCTGCTGGAGAACTCGGTCGTCCAGTCGGGCCGGCTGGAGGGGCAAAAGCTCGAGGGCGGGGCGTTCGTGACGCCGTCGCTGAGTTGGGACGGGAAGACCATCTACTTCGCCTACAGCGAGTGCGGCGCGTGGGAGAAGCACCGGGGCGGGACCAACTACACGTGGAACCCCGAGACGAGCTACAACATTTTCCGATGCGACGCCGACGGAGGCAACCTGGTGCAGCTTACCGACGGCCACTACGACGACTTCGACCCCTACGAAATGCCCGGCGGCCGGATCGTGTTCACGTCGATGCGGCGGGGCGGCTACCTGCGCTGCGGCCGGCACTGCCCCGTGTACACCCTGCACTCGATGGAGCCCGACGGCAGCGACATCATCTGCCTGAGCTTCCACGAGACGCACGAATGGCAGCCGAGCATCGACAACAACGGCATGTTGGTGTACACGCGGTGGGATTACGTCGACCGCGACACGAACGTGGCGCACCATATATGGCACAGCTACCCCGACGGGCGCGACCCCCGGGCCTACCACGGCAACTACCCGGCCAACCGCAACCGGAACGCGCGGCCGTGGATGCAGATGAACATCCGGAAGATTCCCGGCTCGCACCAGTACGTGGCG
>SKZG01000193.1 GCA_007127495.1 Planctomycetales bacterium | reverse complement strand
CTGACCGACCCGCGGGTCGACGTCGTTTGCATTTCCACGCCCGACCGGCATCACGCGCAGCAGGCCATCGACGCCGTGAAGGCGGGCAAAGACGTGTTCGTCGAGAAGCCCTTGACGCACTGGGCGCAGTTCGACCTGGCCAAGCAGTTGAGCGACGAGGCCGAAAAGCACCAGCGCATCGTCCAGGTGGGAACGCAGTTCGTGGCCGACGACAACTACGCCGAGGTGCGCCGCCTGATTGGCGAGGGGATCATCGGCAAGGTGATGCACGTGCAGGCCGCGTTCTTCCGACGCGGCGACTGGGGCGAGCGCATGCACATTCCCGACCCCAACGCAACGCCCGGCCCCGAGCTGGATTGGGAGCAGTTCCTCGGCGACGCGCCGAAGGTCGATTTCTCCGTCTCCCGGTTCTTCCAGTGGCGAATGTACTGGGACTACTCCGGCGGCCCGTCCACCGACCTGCTGGTGCACACGTTCACGCCCGTCTTCTGCATGCTCGACCTGGGCTTCCCGCAGCGCGTGATGGGCGGCGGCGGCACCTTCCACTACGACCGCGAAGTGCCCGACCAGTGCAACATCCTGGTCGACTACGCCGACGGGCCCAGCGTCGTGCTGATGAACTCGCTCTCGAACCACGTGGGCACGAAGCACGTGCTGCGCGGCACCGACGGGATCATCGAGTTCGAGGCGGGCGACCGGGGCGGCAAGGGCATACGCATCGTCCCGTTCAGCAAGAACAACAAGGAGGAAATCTTCCTGCCCTGGCGTGGCATGGGCGACACGGCCAAGCTATGGACGAACCTGCTTGATTGCGTGGCCAGCCGGGAGGAGCCCTATTGCCCGGTGGAACTGGGCCTGCGCGTGCAGGCGCCGCTGATTATGGGCATCCTGTCGCACCGCGAGAACAAGGTGGCGCTGTTCGACGAGGACAACCGTCAGATCGTGCTACAGTGATGGGGGCTACACGTCCCGCCACGATGACCCCAAGGAGTTTTTTGATGAAACGCATCGGCGACGTCCGGAAGATGCCCCTCGTAGTTCCGTTTCGGGTTCTGCCGCTCATTGGACTGGTTCTTTGTGCCGATTACGCGGCGGGACAGCAGCTTCAGGTCGAGTTGGACGCGCAGCGCGTGGCCATCGCGGCCGACCGGCAGCCCATGGTCGTCTACCGGTTCGGCGACGTGCCTGCCAAACCATACGTCCAGGAACTCTACACGCCCGCCGGCGTGAACGTGCTGCGCGATGCGCCGCACGATCATCTCCATCACCACGGGCTGATGTTCGGCGTGAGCGTCGACGGCGTGAGCTTCTGGGAAGAAGGAACCGGCGCCGGCCGCCAGCAGCACGTGGGGTTTGAGGCCCAGCGGGCGGAAAGCCGCAACGGCCGCAGCCGGGCCATCCTGACCGAGTCGCTTCGCTGGCTCGGGCCCCAGGGCGACGAGCCCATGCTGAGCGAATCGCGAGTCATCGCCCTCGACCGGGCCGACGATCTGCCCGCCACGCTACTGACCTGGGAAACCCGGCTCACCGCTCCTGATGATCAGAAGCGGGTGCTCGGCGGAGCGCACTACTACGGGCTGGGCATGCGGTTTGTCGAGGCGATGGACCGCGTCGGGCAGACCTTCAGTGCCACTGGCGAGGAGGGCGACGTGGTGCGCGGCACCGAGCGACTGGTGGGCGCGAAGTGGGTGGCGTACACGGCGGCCGTCGACGGCAAGCCGGTGACCGTCGCCCTGTTCGACCATCCCGAAAACCCCCGCCACCCTGCCCGCATGTTCACCATGACCGCGCCGTTCGCCTACCTTTCAGCCACGATGAACCTGCAGAATGAGCCGCTCACGATCGAGCCGGGCGAGACGTTGCGGCTGCGTTACGCCGCCGTGGCCGCCGACGGTCGACCGGCCGCTGACGCGGTCGAGCAGATCTACGAGCGGTGGTTGCAGCAGGACCGATCGGGCGATTCCACCCGACCGCCCGGTGGACACTGACGTAGCCCGACGCTGCACCAGTCGGGGGGGGGGGCTGAAACACGAACGCCATCCTTGGCGCCTTTGCTATACTCGCCGCGGCCTAAAACTGCGCTTTTCCGTAAGATGGGCTTTAGCCCGTCAAAGCGAAGACGGACAAGAATGTCCATCCTACAAAAGCGCAATAATGGCATGCGGCGAGTATAGCTGATCCCCCCTCCCAAAACCCTCCGCGCAACATATACTACGACAGGACACAAAAAGCTCGGACACTGGTTTATTCCCCGATTGGACTGGAAGTGTTCAAGACAGAACGTACATAAACCGGGTGCCGCTCGGTCACCTTAGGGCCCATACCGTTTCCGCTGCTCACCACCCTGAAACGAGTCACAAATCATGGCATATTTCCAATGGGCGCCTTATGTTCCGGTGGCCGTGCGGCGCCGGCGGGCGATGAAGAAGATGGAAGCCCTGCGCAAGAAGGGCGTCGACATTCAGCCGGTCGAAATCGAGGGCCGAACGATCGCCCGCACCTTCTGGGGCAAGGGCTGGTGCGATCACCTCGAAGGTTTCAGCGATTTTTCGAACCGGCTGCCGCGCGGCCGCACCTACGTGCGCAACGGCTCGGTGTGCCATCTGGCCATCGGCCGCGGCAAGATCGAGGCGAAGGTGAACGGGTCGGCACTGTATAACGTGACGGTCCAAATCAAGACGCTACCCGCCAAGCGATGGAACGCCGTGAAGCAGCGATGCTCCGGCGCGATCGGCTCACTGCTGGAACTGCTCGAAGGGCGGCTTTCCGACCACGTGATGGACGTGGTGGCCCACCGGAAGGAAGGGCTGTTCCCGCTGCCCGGCGAAATGTCGTTCCGCTGTTCCTGCCCCGACTGGGCCGTGATGTGCAAGCACGTGGCGGCCGTGCTGTACGGGGTGGGCAACCGTTTCGATCATCGGCCTGAACTGCTCTTCGAGCTGCGCGGCGTAAACCATGACGAGCTGATCCAGACCGACGCCGAAGCGGCTGTCTCGGCCGCCACCGGCCGCGGCAAGGCGAAGCGACTGGCCTCCGATGACCTGGCCGACGTGTTCGGCATCGACCTCGACGCCGGCAACGGCGCCGCGGTGCAGGCCAACGGCAACCTTACCCGCCGCAAGGCAACCAAGAAGCCGCTGAAGACCGCCAAAAAGGCTGCCAAGAAGACCGCCAAGAAGACATCGCAGCAGGCGGCGGTACGGAAAACAAAGAGCACAACGAACGCGAAAGTGGTGAAGCAAACCAAAGCGGCCAAAAAAGTGAAAGCGGTCAAGAAGACGAAGGCGGCTAAGAAAACGAAGGCGGTCAAGAAGACGAAGGCGGTCAAGAAAAAGCGTTCCGGTCGCTCATGAATATTCCTGGCCGGCGGCGGGCTGGCCGGCGGCGCGTTGGCCGGCGGCTTTCCTTTGCCAGTTGCG
>SKZG01000001.1 GCA_007127495.1 Planctomycetales bacterium | reverse complement strand
CCGCGTGCCGTTATTGCGCTTTTGTAGGATGGACATTCTTGTCCGTCTTCGCTTTGACGGGCTAAAGCCCATCCTACGGAAAGCGCAGTTTTAGGCCGCGGCAAGTATAGCCATCGCTACGGCCGCGATTCGCTGACGATGACCAGGTCGATGGACGACTCGCCGATCTTCCGGCCCTTGAGGTCCTCGATCGTCAGCCGCAACGTGTGTTTGCCTGGAAAGATGCGTTCGGGCAGGTGGAAATCGTAAACGATGAAGAAGTCGCGGCGGCGGTTCCGGCACAGTTCCTCGGTTTGGGCCAGCTCCTCGTCGGCCACGCGCTGGCCGCGGGCGTCGAATATCTGATAACTGCTCCTCAGCGAGGTATGGTAGCCCTTGGCGGTGCTTTCGCTCGTGAAGTTGTCCACTTCAGCGTACAGCAACACGCGCTGTTCCGGCACGAACTCGTAGGTGGGGAACGGTTCCAAGGACCCGTAGCTATAGACGCGCGTGCAGAACGCCAGATTGCGGACAATCAAGGGAGCCAGCTCGCCCAGGGTCGCCGTCGCCTCGGCCAGCACTTGCTTCGCTTCGGCGGTTCGGCTGGGCGCGTCCGGATTCCTCTCAGCGTCCAGAAGCGTACTGAGGCCATGGAACCCGGCCGTCCAGAACTCCTGTTCGGCGGGCGGCAGCGAGGCGATGGCGCGCACGGCGGCATCGTAGCGCTCGGCGGCCATGTAGAGCATCCGAAGCCGGACCTCCTCCTCGATCCCGTTTTCCGAAGCGCCCTCCAGAAGCCGGATGGCGGCGTCGAGATGGCCGCTCCAGTCGAGCGGCTTCTCTGCAACATGGGAAGCCAAACGCCCCTCGCACGGCTCCTCCGCCGACGAGGTCCCCGGTGCCATGGCCGGGTGGTCGCCGGCAGGATCCGGCCGGGCTGCCGGCGCCGGATCCATTTCCGCAACGCCATGCCGCGCCGCCATGCCCTCGACCGGCGGCACGCCGGTGCTCGGGTAGCGCCGGCTCGGCGCGGCCGGCGCGGCCAATGCCGCATGGGCCGGAGCCGGCAGACGTTCGCTGGGCGAGGCGGAAATGCCTTCCGACGGATTCGTGCTGTTCCGCGAATCGGCGCCGGCTTCCGAGGGCGGCGGGGCGGCGGGCCGGCCCGCAATCGGGCCGTCGTAGGACACGGCCTCCCCAAAACCCGACGCGTGGCTATCGGTCGGCGGGCGCTGCTGCGCCGCGGCACGTTGCCGGTAGGCCGCAACCGCCCGAGCCTGGTGCAAAAGCCCAGGCCATAATGCCGGATCGGTATCTTGCAGGTCGGCGGTCAATTGATCGCGGGCGGCGGGGTCGAGCGCGCCGAGCCGCTGCAATTCGGCCATCACTTCTTGCATCTGTCCGGAGTGGGAATCGGCCTCCGCCGTTTGTGCCGGGGCGTTCGGCAGGGCGGGCGACGCCGGCGGGGTTTCCAAGGCCGTTGCGGCGTGCTCGACCGGCTTCGCCGCGGTGGCCCGCGACGCCCATGGCGATTGCGTCGCGCAGCCGCATATCGCCAGCGCACCGGCGCTGAACAAAACCGGCAGCGATACGGAACGGAAACGGATGCGTGCCATGGACATTACCCAGCGTACGAAGCCTCGGCGTAACCGTTCGGTGAACGACTACAGGGGGCGAGAGCATATCGAATACGCCCCACCCGTGCAAGGTCGATCAGTCGCGCGAAGTTGGGTACTTTAAGGCATCTGAGGGGGCGGCCAGGCGGACAATCAGTCGTTCCAGAATGAGCCGGGGCGGTGCGGGACTGGCGCCTTTGAGGTCGAGGTCGGCTTGGAGCAGCCAACGGTACAGTTGACCGCCCCGCTCCCGCCCTAACCGGCGGAGTCGCGGCTCCACCCGCCGCACCACGAAGGCGCGGACCCCCGCCCGTTCGAGCGCCTGCGCAAGCGCAACCCGACGGCCCGACGCTTCCCCCTGGAGGATCAGCCGTGTTGCGGCGGCCATCTGACGCAAGGGGTAGCTGATTTGCGCGAGGACGCCAATGGGCTGTTCCCCGGCCCCCAGCAGCAGTTCCATTTGCCGCATGGCCTCGGGCAGCTTGCCGTCGAGTGCCGCGTCGATCATGTCCCACGCGGTCTTCGCTCGCCACGTGCCTACGTGCTGCTTGACCAGTTGCGGGGTGATTCGGCCATCACTCCCGACGCTCAGGGCAAGGCGCGCCGCTTCCTGGTCGAGTATGCCCAGTTCAGGGCCGATCATTTCGACGAGCAGTTCGGCGGCTGCGGGAGTCATTTCCGCGGCATGGTGGCGCGCCGTCCACTCGGTCAGCCACTGAACGAGTCGCTCTCCCTGCGGCGCCTTGGCATCGATGGCCTTTCCCTTGGCCACCACCGCCTTATACAACCGCGTGTTCGACGCGAACGATTTCAGTTCCAACACAAGCACCCCGGCTTCACGGGGGGATGCCACATACTCTTCCAAAGCCGCGCGGTAACGCGTGACAAAGTCGTCCGCCTGCTCAATGACCACAAGCCGCCGGCCGGAACCGAACATGGCCACGGTTTCCAGCTCGCTGAACACGTCGGACAACTCGACTTC
The DNA here is from genome assembly GCA_007127495.1 of Planctomycetales bacterium. Taxonomy (GTDB): domain Bacteria; phylum Planctomycetota; class Planctomycetia; order Pirellulales; family Thermoguttaceae; genus PWXP01. Next base: position 849 of record SKZG01000001.1, on the reverse strand, counting down.
ACTTCCGTCGAACCGGGTAAGCGATATTTCGGCGTCTTCCTCGCCCAGCACCACCCCCCGCACGGCCAGCAGCACCTGCCGGCGCAGGAAGTCGTCATCGCCGAACACCACACAGACGTTCTGCAAGTCCGACGGTTTCGTCAGGAACTCGATTGCGGGGGTCGCTTTTGCCATGCCCGCAGTTTAGCAGAAACTCAACGGAAGATGTAGCGCCTCGGCCCGCCCCGGTGCGACGTATCGCCTAGTGGGCGTACGTCGCGGATACGGACGGTTGGCGGCGGGCGATCGATCAGCACGGGATCGACCCGCTCGAACTCGGCCAGGTTGCCTGCCGCATCGCGCACTTCCAGGCGCAGGAACAGCCGCCCAAGGTCTTTCTCCGGCAGCGGCCAGGCGTACTGACCGGTGTTGGGGAGTCGCTTGGCGATGCTGGTCCAAGGACCGCCGCGTTGCGTACTGTACGCCAAACTGATGGGCTCCTCGGCAAGTTCCTCGTCGTCAGCCGTCCACGTGATGACCAAATGGCCCGCCTCCGAGCCGGTGCCTTCCTTGGCGGAGAGGATGCGGGCAACGGGCTTTGTCAGGTCCACGCGTACCCAGATGTTCGGCGGATCGCCCGGCTGGGGCTTCCGGCCAGCCCCGTTGCGGCCATACACCACGATTCGGAAACCGTAGATACCTTCCTCATCGACTTTCGCCAGGATGGGACTGCGGCCGTTCTGATGCAGTGAAACAGTTCGCCAAGTGCGGCCACCATCGCGGGTTCCCCACAACTCGACGTGCGAGATGGCTGACGAATCGGCCGAATCGACGTCGAACTCCAGTTCGAACAAGCGCGAGTTGACCGGG
>SKZG01000216.1 GCA_007127495.1 Planctomycetales bacterium | reverse complement strand
CGGCTCCTGCACGAGGCCGAGGCGATCCTGGAGGCCGAATCCGCCGGGACCCACTACTTCCGCAATCGACCGGGCGAGTTCTGGATCACACTGGCCGACCAGAGCGGAAGTGTGCCCGTCCGCCTGCTGGCCCCCGACGTCGGACGCGGCCGTGACCACCGAAATCGTCTGCCGGCTGAGGAGGCTCCGGTCCCCCGCAATATCGACCTCGGCCATCAACCGGTAGTCGCCTTGGGATACGGTAGCCAGTGGCAGCATGTAAGCGTCCGGCGGAACACGTCTTGCGTGGGATGGTAGGCTGGGGGTGGCGGCTGAGGCGGGCTTGGCCGCGATACACCCCAGGAGACCGGGCGAGATGGCGAAACATGCACGAGGCGTGGACGTAGTCAAGCGAAAGCATTGGCAGGGATTGATTCGGCAATGGCGTCAAAGCGGTCAATCGGTGCGTGAGTTCTGCCGCAACGCCGAGATCAAGGAGTGGACGTTCTATTGGTGGCGGCAGAGGCTCGCCCGAAGCTGCCATGGCCCAACCACCCATGGCCCAACCACCCATGGCCGTGCGTTGAGTGACGCGCGAGGTGCGAAGCCGGCAACCGGGACGGTCGGCCACAAGGCCCAAGACCAGGCCACGGTGAACTTTCTTCCAGTCCAGGTAGTCTCGGGACAAGCTGGCGAGGTCGGCAGCGGCGTGGAAATCCACTGGTCGAACGGGCGCAGTGTGCGTCTGCACCGCGGATTCGATCGGCAGACGCTGGCGGAGGTACTCGCGGTATTGGAGACGCAGCCGTGCTGAGCCTTTCGGAGTTGGTGCGAATTTACCTATGCACCCAGCCGACGGATATGCGCAAGGGCTTTGACTCGTTGGCAGCCGTGGTGCGGGAATGGCTCGGGCACGATCCGCTTTCGGGTCATTTGTTTGTATTTCGCAACCGCCGCGGCGATCGTGTCAAGCTGCTGTGGTGGGACAAGGACGGGTTGGTTCAATACTACAAGCGATTGGAACGCGGGACGGTGCGTTTTCCGGCGGCCGCGGAACCCGAGGCACGGAGTATCGAGGTGACCGCGGAAGAGTTGTCCCTGGTGCTATGGGGCATTGATCCGGCAAGCGTCAAGCGGCAGCAACGGTATCGGAAGGCATGTTGAAAGAATTCCGAGAATCGCGTGAACCCGACGGCGGATTCGCGCGTAGAAGAAAGTATGAGCACGGAAGCGCTGCCTTTGCCCGATCCTGCGACGCTGCCCGACGACCCGGCGGTGCTGAAGCAATTGGTCGTTCAGTTGCTGGAGGAGTTGCAGAAGGCCAAGGCGCGTCTGGAGCGTCAAGAGCACCATATGCACTTGCTCTTGAAGCGGCTCTACGGCCGGAGGAGCGAGAAGCACGACCCCCGGCAAGCTCTCTTGTTCGACCTGGATGCGGAGGTGGCCGAGTCCGAGACGCCGGCCGGCCGAGAAGCCGCTCCGGAGACGTCGTCGCCGGTCAAGAGGCGCGACAAGCACGGTCGGCAGCGGATTCCCGACGAACTTCACCGCGAAGAGGTGATTCACGACCTGACGGATGCGGAAAAGGAGGCGCTCGGCGGCGAGGAGAATCTGATCGAGTTGCCACCGGAGACGAGCGAGCAGCTTGAATGGCGTCCTTCGGCCTTGTTCGTGGTCGTTCACGTGCGGAAGAAGTACGCCCGGAAAGACCAGCTTCCCGAGAGCGGCCTGACCCTTGCCGAGCAGAACGTGGTCGTGGCCTCGAAGCCGCCCGAAGCGATTCCGGGGGGTCTGGCCGGTCCGGGACTGACGGCGCAGGTCATCGTGAGCAAGGGGACGGACCATCTGCCGCTGTATCGTCAGGAAGGCATTTTTCAGCGGCATGGGATGCGGCTTTCACGGCAGACGATGGACGACTGGTGGCTGAAGTCGGCCGAGTTCCTTCAGCCGCTGTACCGACTGGCTATCGAGGTGGTACTGTCGTCGCACGTGATCCATACGGACGACACGCCCGTGAAAGTTCGCGACGCGCATCGGAAACGGAAGTACACCGGTCGGTTCTGGCCTTACGTGGGCGACCCGCTCCATCCGCTCATCGTCTTCGACTACACACCGACACGGCAGCGGGATGGTCCGGCCGCGTTTCTGAAGGACTATTGCGGATACTTGCAAGCGGACGCCTTCAACGGTTATGACGGCATCTACCTGGAATCCGAAGGTCGGATCATCGAGGTAGGCTGCTGGGCGCACGCGCGGCGGAAGTTCCACGAGAGCCGACGACTCGATTCGGCCCGCATGGAGACGGCCTTGGCGTGGATCGGCAAGCTCTACGCCGTGGAGAAGGACTTGCGTGAACGTTGCGGCGGTGAGTGGGAGTCGCTTGCATTTGCAGATCGTGCCGTACGGATCGTGGCCGAGCGGCAGGAGCGGTCACGGCCTCTGTTGGACGGCTTCCATGCCTGGCTGGAAGCGGAATCGCCGAAGGTTCTGCCCAAGAGCCCGGTTCGCGGAGCAATGGACTACACGCTGAACAACTGGCCTGCCCTGACCATCTACCTTGAGGACGGCTGGTTGGACATTGACAACAACGAAGCGGAGAACTCGCTGCGAGGCCTCTGTATCGGCCGCCGCAACTGGCTCTTCTGCGGAAGCGACCGTGGCGGCCGCGCGGCGGCGGTCCATTTCAGCCTCTTGGCCTCCTGCAAACGCCACGGGCATGATCCGTGGGTCTACCTGCGCGACTTGCTGATCCGCCTGCCGGCGATGCTACCCGACGCGAGCTGCGACGCGCTTCTTCCCCTGCTGCCGCACTTCTGGAAGCCGGTCTAACTGCTACCCCCTCGGCCCGCACCACGCCTGCGTGTCTTGCTTCCATTTCGATCGCCAGACGCGGGCCGCCCGTCGCTCTGCGCCGCGGGTTGCCCCTATCTCCTCGTGATTCCTGGCCGCTGCTCCGGCACCGGACGTGTTTCGCCGGACGCTTACGAAAATGCCGCAACAAATTCCGAAACAAACCGTAATACGCCTAGCAGGACTTTACAAGATATTTGGCCAAAACACGCGCAACCGCTTACTGGCGAGACAGTTACGGCGGACTGGCGCGTATGACCTAACGTGTCAAATAGCGGCCGAGATCGAGGGCGTCGAGCAGCGTCTGCTGCTCGTCGGTCAGCGTCGAGAAGCTGGCCTTCGTGGCGTGTTTGCGCTGGCCGCGCTTCCGCGGATAGATGACGAGGGTTTCGCGAATGCCCCCAAGCAACTCGAACATGCGGGGGATGCTGTGGCAGATGCCCCGATGGTGCAACGCACGCTGCAGCAGCGACGAGAGGGTCAGAGCAAGCACGCAGTAGAACGCGTGGACGCGAATCTTGCTGTCGGTCCAGTGGAACATGGGGCTCCACCCCAGGAAGTGCGGGTGTTTCATCTGCCGGAATGCGTCTTCCACGTGAT
>SKZG01000549.1 GCA_007127495.1 Planctomycetales bacterium | reverse complement strand
GTCGCCGAAATTGCGGTCGACGTACTCCCAGCGGTCGTACAGAATGCGGCCGTCGGGCAGAATGTCGGTGGGCCGTTCGAACAGGGTGCTCTTGGTAATCTGGTGGATGTTCGCGCCGTCGGCCTCCATGCGGTACAGGTTCGCGCCGATGTGCCGGTTGCACATCACGTACTTCGGCTCGCGCGTGGAGGCGAATACGATCGTGTCGTCGGGCAGGTACAGCGGGTGGATGTTGTCAGCATCGGGCAGGTGCGTCAGTTGCCGCAGCCCGGTGCCGTCGGCATGGATCTCGTAGATGTGGAAATTATCGTCGCGGTCCCGCCGCATGGAAAAGACGATGCGCTCGCCGTCCCAATGCACCCGCGGGTCGCGAATCACGCCCTCGGGCGCTTCGAGCAGCGTGGTCACTTGGCCGCCGTTGGCTAGGTCGATCATCTTCAGCGCGCCGCCCGGCCGGAAATGGCCCCGGTTGAACTCATTCTCGGCGTCGGGCGAGAAGTTGTGCGTGTTGTGGTGGTCGTAGACGTACTGCCGGCGCACCACGAACAGGATCGGCCGGCCGCTGACCAGCGGGTTGGCCACCAGCGCCTCGCGGCGCAGCGCCTCGACCTGCTCCCGCAGCCGCTTGGCCTCCTCGCCGGTGGCCTTGGCCAAGGCCGTTTCCAGACGCTCCAGCCGTGCCAGGTATTCGCCGCCCTTGGGGTAGCGCCGGCCGTAGGTGGCCGTCAGGTGCTCGATCGCCTGGCGCAGGGGACTATGCACCACTTCGATCCGCGCCTGGGCGCGCCCGGCAAACCGTGCACGCGTGGCGTCGGCGTCGATGCGCCCCTCGGCCCGGAAGTCGTCGAACGTGATATGCCCCCACCCGCCCGCGCGCCGGTCGACCAGCCGCAGGAACACCTTTTGGCCCACCCATGGCTTCACGTCCCATTCCACGCGGTGCATGGTCTGGCTGTTCTGGCCGCGGGCGTGCCGCACCTCCTGGCCGTCTTCCGTGCATAGGGCCACGTACGTGGTCGGGTGCGACCCGCCGCCGACGAGCATCGACGCGGTGGGGCCGGTAAGCACGAAGACGGGCGATTCCACCACGCCGGTCTGGGTGTCGTCGGGCCGGTCGCTATCGGCACGTTCCAGGGTGGTCAGGTAGTAATTGCCCTCGTTGGTATAAGCTCGGGTATCGCTGCGGAACTCGAACTCGCGGTCGCCCAACAGTTTGCTGAAGCTGCCCTCGACCACCTGCCATCCCTGGAGGTCGCCGGTCTCGAAGTCGAAGCGCAGCTCATCCCCTGCCGCCGTCGTTGCGCCGGCGAGCCCCGCGACAAAGAGGGCGGCACAAACCACGACGCGCCACACCGCGCGTTGCCCAACCGTGCGTTGCCTACAATTTCTTTGGCCGAAGGCCTTCCGTTCACCCAGCCCAGGGCAACGCCCTGGGAAACGGTCGGCCATACATAACGCTCGTCGATTTCGATCTCGTACTTTGCACATATCGCGCGGAACTCCTCCTGGAATGTCATTTTCGTTTGTGATGCTCGAGCCGGGCAACACCATTATAGACGGTGCTCGTACGGAAGGCAAACCAAAGTATCTGCATTTTGTCTAAAACGTGTGCGATTTTGTATAACCGCCTTTGCCTCATGCCAACCCCATCAGCCGCAACGCGCTAGCGTCCGGTTCCGTCGCGCAACGTGGGTGTGTGCTATTTACCCAAACCGTGGGCTAGCGCCCTGCGGCTGATTTCGTCCGACGCGGCCAACCCCATCAGCCGCAACGCGCTAGCGTCCGGTTCCGTCGCGCAACGTGGGTGTGTGCTATTTACCCCAACCGTGGGCTAGCGCCCTGCGGCTGATTTCCTCCGTGCGCTTGTGGAACGTCACCGCCCGCCGGGCCCCGGCCCGCCGGTGTGCAACGAATCACCCGGCAACGACCTGACGCGGTCCCGGACTATTCCAGTTGGAAAGTCACCTTTCTGTTCTGACCGGAGTCGATGTGGTAGGTCACACCGGACCGGCCGGCGTGCGCGTAATGGTTGGGAATGGCAACGTAATGTGTGGGATCGCCGCCCAGCATCACGGAATGGGTTTCAACGGCCACCAAGACATTCCCGAGGGGCGCATCGGCAGCCGAAAAGGATCCGTTGGGTTGGATCATGCAGGTGACGCGCATTTCCGGCTGGGTTTCCGAGATGAACGTGATGCTGCCGCCCCGAAGCGGCTTGCCCTGGTAGGTGACGGTTCCCGATATGGCCGCCCGATCGTCGGCCGATCGGCGGCGGCTGCCGCACCCCGCGGCGCTGGGCGAAAACAGCATCACGACCGCCGGCAGCAACAGCCACCACGGGATGCGCCAAGTACGGTGGTTTTCAATGGGCTTCACGGGTCTGTTCCTTTTTTACCAGTTGGCGTCCAGCACCTCGCCATCGCGCGGCATAATGACACGTGTCCAGGTTTCCGTCGCGATCATCGGCGAGACGCCTCGTACGCTGCCGTCGAACAGCAGAACGTTCATCGAGCCGGGATGGGGAGATTGCGTTGTGAACGGATTGCACTCGTGCTCGCGAGGAGCGTCTTGAGGCGGTGAAATGTAGGGCGCGCCGCTGGCGTCGTTGGAGGCAAAAATCGGATCATAAGGCGGCGAGGCGAAGGTACCCAGCCAGGCCATCCGGCCGTTTGAGTGATTCGCCGGCGTAGGACATATCGTGTAGCGCTCCGCAAAGGCTACGGTGTTGCTGGTCCCATCGCGGATCATGGCGATGCTTGGCTTGATAAATGGTTGCGGCTGCGCGTTCGTGCCGGAAGCAGACCCATCCCACCAGTGATGCAACGCCTGGACGTTCGCGGCGTAATTGACCACGCCGAACGTGCGCCCGTTGGGCCACGCTGGAGTAACACCACCGGCTCCGCTGGTCGAGTCGGAAGGGCAAAGGTAGACCGACGGCGGCGCGCCGTGCGGGTTGGTCGTATACGGCCCCGACATGGAAAGGTCCGTCTGCGTCCAACCCTTCCGCTGCATGTACAGGGCCTCCTGCTCCAGGAAAGGCAGCAGGAAATACTGGATGGAACTCACGTTCGCCGGCGCCGAGGTGCTCAGTTGGCTGCTCGGCGGTGGGAACGAGGCTCGGGCCCTGTCCTCGCCGGGAAAGTACCCGGCCGATTGCGGGAAAGACCCGTGCGCGGTATAGCAGCTATGCATCGCAATGCCGATCTGCCTCAGATTGTTGGAGCATTGCATGCGCCGCGCCGCCTCCCGTGCCTGTTGCACTGCCGGCAAAAGCAGGCCGATCAAAACGCCGATGATGGCAATGACCACCAGAAGCTCAACCAGGGTAAATCCGGATTTTGGATGTTGGATCTTCGATTTTGAATTGTCGCCAAGCATGGATTTCTCCGGGTAGCTTCGCGGGGCCTGCGAAGCGTCTTTGGAGTGCGGGAATT
>SKZG01000035.1 GCA_007127495.1 Planctomycetales bacterium | reverse complement strand
GCTGGAAGCCTATCCCACGGTGTGGGAGCCTGTCCCACGAGAAGGAGGAGCGATCGATGATCGGGTTGCGTACAATTCCAGGATTCCTGCTGGCGGCCGGTGTGCTGTGGGCCGGCGGCTGTTCGCGCCCGTACGACGCGACGGTTTCCGGGACGGTCAACTTCGGCGGAGAACCGCTCGAGCGCGGCACGGTCACGTTTCACCCGCAGCATGGCGGCGTGCCCGCCTACGGAGCCATCCAACCCGGCGGGACATACACGGTGAGTACGGCCGGCCGGCGCGGATTGCAGGCGGGCGATTACAGCGTGACCGTGGTCGCCCTGGAACCCACCGTGGTTCCGCCCTCGGGCGACATGCCTTCGCCGGGCAGATCCATCGTTCCCGCCTCGTACGGCACCGTGCAGACCAGCGGGTTGCGGTTCTCCGTCAGCCCCGGCGCCAATCGCATCGACGTGCAACTGCGGTAAGCCCTGCCGCAAAGTGGAACCCATTTTCCGCAATCTGGCCTTGTTCGGTTGTCAGAAGGAATTAGGCTTAAAGATATGCTCACTTGCCCACGCTATCACCAACGCAGCCTCGACGCCCAGGAGCGGATCCGCGCGGCGATGGAGTTCCGCAACGACACGGCGCCGTACCTGATCTACGACGTCAACTATTGGCTGTTCGGCGACCTTCCCGAAAACATCCCGCCCGACTACTGCGACGCCGACCCGGCCAGCATGATCGCCTGCCAGTCGGCCAAGATCGACCGGCACATGGAGCAGTACGACGACTGCTACATTCCGTTCCTCATGCCGTGGTACGGCACGGGCGTGCTCGCCTCGGGGTTCGGGGTGCCGGTGAAGTTCCAGCCGCGCATGGACCCGGCGGTCGACCTGCCGCCGCTGCGCGACGTCGGGCAGATTCGCGAGCTTCGCAGGCCGGACCCGGAGAAGGACGGCCTCATGCCCCGCGTGCTCCAGACGATCCGCACGATGCGGGCAGCGACCGACCTGCCGGTCGGCGTGACCGACTGCCAGGGCCCGCTCACCACGGCGCTTCAAATCGTCGGGTACGACAAGATGATCTACTGGATGCACGACCATCCCGGCGCGGTTCACGAACTGATGGACAAGGTGACCGATTCGCTGATCGACTGGGTGCGAGTGCAGAAGGCGGCCGCCGGGCAGCGGGCCGACGACGACGCCTACGTGCTGGGCATCAAGCTGCCCTCGGGCAGCGGCGGCGTGTGGATTTCCGACGACGACTGCGTCATATTCGGGCCCGAGCTGTACCGCGAGTTCGTCGTGCCCTACAACAGCCGGGTGCTCCGGGCGTTCGGCGGCGGCGCCATCCACTATTGCGGCACGGCCACCCAACATATCGGCAACTACCTGGCGACCGACGGGCTGACGGCCGTTCAGAACTTCACGCTCGACCGCCTTGACGAAGCCGCCAAGATGCGCGGGGCGCTGGCCGAAAAGGGCATAATCTACATGGTGGCCGACTTCTGCGTGGGCGATCGGCGCATCGAGCCGTACTTCGAGGAACTATTCCATCGCCTGGGTACCCGCGGCCTGCTGGTCGCCTCGTACATTGCGCCGGCGGTGAGCCTTTGCAGCGGGCAATACGCCGCGAGCCGGCGCGACCCGCAGGCGATGGGGCAAACGGTCGAAGCGGCCATCCGCAAGTACAACCGGCCGCAAGAATGCGACGGTTCCGCTGGCGGGCAGGAAGGAGGGCGCTGACGTGGCCGACCAGACCGTTGCCGCCCTGTTCACGCAGTCGATCGCGCGCGAGGACCTTCGCGTCGCCTCGGTCGACCGGCGCGTGCTGCGGCGGCTTGCCGGCCGGTTGGCCGAACTGGCCGCCCGGCCCTGCGAAGCCGAGAAGCGCGACCTGTGGTACCGGCACAACGCCCTGGAGCCCACGCGACCGGTCATCTTCTGCGATCCGGAAAACGGCTGGAACGAGATCATCCCCGACGGCCGGCTCGAGTGCCATGGCGAACTGGCCCGCGGCTGGGAAATGACGCTCCGCAAGGAACTGTTCTGGGCCGAGTCGATGGGCGACGACCGCGTGGTCGATCCGGTGTTCGAGGTCCGCCACGTGTATCGGGAGAGCGACTGGGGCATGCACGAGCGGGTGTTCAAGGTGGCCCGGCACGGCTCCTACCGCTGGGACCCGCCGCTTACCGATTTGAGCCAATTGTGCCACCTGCACGCTCCGCGAATCAGCGTCGATGCGGCGTGTTCCGACGACGTTGCCGGGCTGGCGGACGACACCTTCGGCGACCTGCTTGACGTGCGCCGCAAAACCCTGTGGTGGTGGACCCTGGGCATGACCTGGACGCTGATCAACCTGCGCGGGCTCGAGCAGGCGATGATCGACATGTACGATCATCCGCAGGAGTTGCACCAGTTGATGGGCATCCTTCGCGACGGGCACCTGGCCAAGCTCGACTACCTCGAAGCCCACGGCCTGCTGAGCCTGAATAACGACAACACGTACGTCGGTTCCGGCGGGTTCGGCTTCACTCGGGAATTGCCCCAAGAGGGCTTCAACGGCCGCGTGCGCACCCGCGACATGTGGGGCTTCTGCGAGAGCCAGGAGACGGTTCAGGTTTCGCCGGGGATGTTCGAGGAGTTCGTGTTCCCGTACCAGGCGCCCATCATGGAGCGCTTCGGCTTGAATTGCTACGGCTGCTGCGAGCCGCTGGAGAAGCGCTGGCACGTGGTGAAGCGGTTCCCGCGGCTGCGGCGGGTTTCCGTCTCGCCCTGGGCCGATGCGGAGAAGATGGCCGAATACTTGGGCGCGAAGTACATCTACTCGTACAAGCCGTCGCCCGCCGAACTGGCCCGCCCCTCGATCGACGAAGACCGCATCCGTCAGGGGCTGCGCCGGGTGATGGACACCGCCCGCGGCTGCCGGCTCGAGGTTATCATGAAGGACAACCATACCATCGGCAACAACCCGGAAAACGTCACCCGCTGGTGCCGCATCGCCCGGGAAGAAGCCGAGCGCGCCGAAGCGCGACCGTAAGGACCCAATCACAATTTCTTGACCAAGGAGAGAGCCATGAAGAAGAACAACCTGTGGTATTGCCTCGTGGTACTGTCAGCGTCGGTGGCCGCGGCCGCCGAGATTCACGTGTCGGTCGGCGGCGACGACGCGCACGACGGCTCGGCGCAGCGCCCGCTGCGCACCATCCAGCAGGCCGCCGAACTCGCGCAGCCGGGCGATACCGTCACCGTGCATGAAGGCGTGTACCGCGAGCGGGTCGATCCGCCGCGCGGCGGCACGTCGCATGACAGACGCATTGTCTATCAGGCCGCCCCGGGCGAGGACGTTGTAATCAAGGGCTCAGAGATTATCAAACAATGGCAGAAGGTTCGGGATGACGTATGGAAACTCGTTCTTCCCAACGCCTTCTTCGGCGACTTCAATCCTTACAATGAT
>SKZG01000521.1 GCA_007127495.1 Planctomycetales bacterium | reverse complement strand
CGCCGGCCTTCTGTTCCTTCTCGCACTCAGTGTTGCCGCTGAAGGCCCCCTCGCATCGGCCCGGGGTAACGAGAGGGCGATGCCGTCATGGCCGGCGGGTCGGGCGGTGGAAGGCTACTTCGCCGAGCGGCCCTGGTACGGCGAACTGACGGCCGCGCTGGCCGCCGACGCACCGGCCGCTGAGGACGCGGCCCGCCAACTCGCCCGGCAGCATGAATCGGACCGGCTCGTGCTCGAAGCGGTCACCGACTGGATTCGCCAGGACTTCGCCTCCGGCGACGGGTCGGCCGCCGCGTCGCACGTCCAGGGTTCCCTCGATGCGCTCAGCGATCAGCACGTGCCGAAGAACTCCGCCGACCATTCCATCCCGCGGTTCACCTGGTGGGACCGCAGGAGCAGCCGGGAATGGGTGCAGTACAATCTCCCCGAGCCGCGCGAAGTGACCGGCGTCGAGGTGTACTGGTTCGACGACCAGGCTCGGGGCGGCGGCTGTCGCGTGCCGCAGTCGTGGCAGGTGCTGTACCGGAGCGGGGCGGAGTGGAAGCCGGTCGAGGACGCCGGCCCGTACGGCGTCGAGCGCGACGCATACAACAAGGTGACCTTCCAACCGGTAGAAACCAACGGCCTGCGGATCGCGGTTCAGTTGCAGGAGGGGTTCTCCAGCGGCGTGCTGTCGTGGAAGGTGCTGCCCGAGCAGCCTGCCGCGAAGGCGTCGGAGCAGCAGGCCGGGCTCGCGCTGCGGAAGCGGATCGAGCCGATGGCCGACGCTCTGGCCGCCGCGCCCCACTTCCAGCGCAGCATCCGGCAGCGGATCGACGAGTTGACCGCGCGCGGCGAGGCGGCCACGGGCAAGCCTTGGGCGGAACTGTACCTCGACGCCGCCGTCATGCGCCGCGCCGCCCGGCTGGGCCCGCATCGCGATATGCTCCGGCGCGTCGTCTTCGCCAAGCACTTTCTGATGGGCGGCTCGCACTACGCCTACACCGAGGGCCAGTCCGACGCGCAGAACGAACGCCACTTCCGGCCCGGCAGCGCGCTGTGCACGATGGAACTCGACGGCCTGTTCGCCACGGTGGAAACCCTCCTGGAGGATTCCGGCGGGGTGATTCGCGACCCGGACGTTTGCTACGACGGCCGGCGCATCCTGTTCGCCTGGAAGAAGTCGGACCGCGACGACGACTACCATCTCCACGAATGGAACCTCGATACCGGCGAGCGCCGCAAGCTGACCGAGGGCCTGGGATTCGCCGATTACGAGGCCGCCTACCTGCCCGACGGCAATATCGTGTTCAACTCCACCCGAAGCGTGCAAACGGTCGACTGCTGGTGGACCGAAGTGAGCAACCTGTTCCTGTGCGACGCCGACGGCCGGTTCATGCGGCAGGTCGGGTTCGACCAGGTGCATACCAACTTCCCCACGGTCACTTGCGACGGCCGGGTCATTTACACCCGGTGGGATTACAACGACCGCGGGCAGATCTACCCGCAGGGCCTGTTCCAGATGAACCCCGACGGCACCGGCCAGCGGGCGCTGTACGGCAACAACTCGTACTTCCCCACCACGCTCATCCATGCGCGGTCCATTCCCGGCACGGGCAAGTACGTGGCCATCTTCACCGGCCACCATACGACGCAAAAGGGGTGGCTGGGCATCATCGACCCGGGCCTCGGCCGCGAGGAGAACCAGGGCGCGCAACTGATCGCCCCCGTTCGCGATACGCCGGCCGACCGGATCGACCGCTACGGCCAGTCGGGCCATCAGTTCCTCTACCCTTACCCGCTCAGCGAGCGCGAATTCCTCGTCAGCATGCAGCCCGACGGCAAGGGGCAGTTCGGCATCTACTACGTCGATGAAGGCGGGCGCCGAGAACTCCTGGCGAGCGACCCGGGCAACCACTGCAACCAGCCCGTTCCCGTGCGACCCCGGCCGCGGCCCACGCCCAGGCCCAGCATGGTCGACTACCGCCGGTCGACCGGCGCGGTGTACCTGCAAGACGTGTACCAGGGGCTCGGCCTGCCGGGCGTCGAGCGGGGCGCCATTGCGGCCATTCGAGTCGTCGCGCTGGAGTACCGCGCGGCCGGCGTAGGCAGCAACGGCAACAGCGGCCCGGCCGGCGGCGCGCTGGTGAGCACGCCCATTTCCATCAACGGCTCGTGGGACGTCAAGCGCATTCTGGGCACCACGCCGGTGCAGCCCGACGGCTCCGCCGCGTTCGAGGTGCCCGCCCGAACGCCCATCTACTTCCAGGCGGTCGACGCGCGGGGCCATGCGGTGCAAACGATGCGAAGCTGGACGACGCTCATGCCGGGCGAGGTGCAATCGTGCGTCGGCTGTCACGATCACAAGAACTCGGCCCCGCCGGTGGTCGAGTTGAGCGAAGCGGCGCGGCACGGCCCGCGGCCGCTCGACGAGTTCTACGGCCCGGCGCGGGGCTTCAGCTTCATTCAGGAGATCCAGCCGATCCTGGACCGGAACTGCGTGGGTTGCCATCACCTGGACGAGCCGCCACCCTACCTGCGCAACGCGCCGTCGCGGCCCCGCCCCTGGCAGCGCGAGAACGATGAGATCGTGCCCGCGTTCAGCCTCCGCGGCCGGCAAACGCTCGACGAGCGGGCGCAGCGGCTTTGGAGCGACTCGTACCGAGCCTTGGCCCACCGGCGCGTGGCCAATTGGATCAGCCCGCAGTCGGTGCCCTCGGTGCTGCCGCCGTACTATGCGGGCGCATCGCAAAGTCCGATCATCGAAATGCTCGAAAGCGGCGGGCACTTCGGCGTTTCGCTCGACCGAGAGGCGATGGACAAACTGGCGCTTTGGATCGACCTGCTGGTGCCGTACGTCGGCGATTACACCGAGGCGATGAACCCCGAAGTCGTGCCTCGGTATATGCACTTCCTCCAGAAGCGCCGCCGCATGGAGGCGGTGGAACGCGAGAACATCAAGGCGTTGATTGCCGAGGAGGGCGTTGGGCGCCCGACTGTGGGTAGGACCCGTTGACGTGAAACGAAGTTTTGCTAGAATTCGCTTGGGAGTGTACATGACGCGGGCGCAAACTGCGCCTTTGACGTACTATGGGCATCCTGCCCCTGGATTGCTTCCACGGGCAGGATGCCCGTGTCGCAAGAGCGCAAAAATGGTCCGCGGCAAGTGTAATTGCTCAAGATCACTGGTTGAGGCCGTGTTACGAAACCTCCGCCATCCCCAGGGGACCGTCCATGTCTCGGAGCATTGTGAGTCGACACCTCATGGCAGTCGTGCTCGCCGGCCTGTGCGCCCCGGCCGGCGCCGGTGCGGCGAACCTCCTGACTAACCCCGGCTTCGAACAGAACGCCGGCAACGGGAGCGACCCGGCCGGCTGGATTGCCGACTTCAACAGCTACGGGGCATTCCGCGGCGCCGCGCGAACCGGCGGCTGGGGGCTGCACCCCGGCGCGGCCGCCTCGG
>SKZG01000213.1 GCA_007127495.1 Planctomycetales bacterium | reverse complement strand
GCCGGAGGAAGTGCCACCCCGGCCTGTCGCTGTCGAACGGCTACCTGCCTATTCTCCCCGAGCCCCGCCCGCGGTAAACTGGCGGTGCAAACTGAGCGCCAACCACGTCGAGACAATCGGCCAACCCTCTATGCGATACATCGTTGGACTGGACGAGGCCGGATACGGGCCGAACCTGGGGCCGCTGATCGTTGCGGCCACCGTGTGGGAAGTGCCCCCGCACACTGATGAAGATGGCCTTTATTCCCTACTGGCCGATGCCATCGTCCCGTCGGCAGGGCGAGCCGCCGGCGGTAGCGGGCGGGTTGCCATGGCCGACTCAAAATGCCTCTACCAATCGGGGGGCGGACTGAGGAACCTGGAACGCGGAGTGCTCGGTGCGCTGCGCACGCTGGGAGCCGAGGTCGATCTGTGGTCGGAGGTGTGGGACGCCCTGGTTCCCGACTCACTCGCGGCCTTGGCGCGCATTCCCTGGTATGCCGATTTCGACGAGCCGGCGCCCGTCCACGCCCCGCCCGAGGAACTCGCGTCAGTCAGCGTATGCCTCTCCGCCGCGTTTGCGGCCAGCGGTGCTCGCCTGCGGAAAATTACCGCTGACGCCGTCTTTCCCGACCGCTTCAACGACCTGTTGCTGTTACACGACACAAAGGGCGCGGCATTATCTCACTTGTCGTTGCAACTCGCGGCCCAAACCATTGCCGAGTTGGGCGACGGAGCCATCGCCATCGTTTGCGACAAACACGGAGGGCGGAACCGCTACGGCCGGCTCCTCGAGGAGTACTTCCCCGATTGGCTGGTGGAGAATCATGGCGAAAGCCGCGAGCGAAGCGTGTACCGCTTCGGGCCGGCCCAGCGCCGCATCTCGGCAACGTTCCGCGCCCGCGCCGAAATATGCTTGCCCGTCGCCCTGGCGTCGATGACGGCAAAATACCTTCGCGAACTGGCCATGCGGGCGCTGAACGCCTTTTGGTACGCACGTGTGCCCGGGCTGAAGCCGACGGCCGGCTACCCGGCTGACGCCTCCCGATTCCACCACGACATTGCCGAAGCACGCCAAACCCTCGGGATTCCCGACCACATATTCTGGCGCAACCGCTAAGGCACGCGTGCCGCCACGCGCCGCCGCCCCCCTTGCAGAAATTTCGGGGCGGTGCTAGGTTGTAGCGTGTGGTTCTCAGGCAGAAGCAGTTCCCGTCGCTGGGCATGGTGCTTCCTGTTCCTGGGGGGGACGTAGCTCAATTGGGAGAGCACCAGATTTGCATTCTGGGGGTTGGCGGTTCGAGCCCGCTCGTCTCCACATAACACGCCGGCTTGTAAATGGTACGCCGGCGGTCGCAGGCCAAGCGGGTATCGCGCCGGGTGGTCCGGCTGCACCAGACAGGGGGTTTCTATGCGGATTGCCATCGGTAGCGACCATCGCGGGGTGAGGTTGCGCGCCACCCTGGTTGAGCTGCTTGGGCAGATGGGCCAAGAGGTCATCGATTCCGGGACGCACTCGCACACCGACTGCGATTACCCGGAAATCGCCGAGATCGTGGCCCGAAAAGTTTCCACCGGCGACGTCGACCGCGGAATCCTCATTTGCGGCAGCGGGCTGGGCATGTGCATTGTAGCGAATAAGGTGCCGGGCGTTCGTGCGGCCCCGTGCCACGACGAACTGACTGCCGAGATGAGCCGTCGGCACAACGACCTGAACGTGCTTTGCCTGGCCGGCGGTATTGTAAGCGACGATCTCCTGCACCGAATGATCGAAATCTGGCTGAAAACACCGTTTGAAGGGGGGCGTCACGCCCGGCGATTGCAGAAAATCGCCCACTTCGAATGCCGGTCCACCGACACCCCGACCGACGCGGTTGCGGAAACCAACGAACCGGCCGGCGGGCAGTGAAACGCCGCTGTCCCGTACATAATCCGGCCTAGTACCGCCCCAGCGCGGCCTGCGCCCGCAACCCAAAAGATGGCTTCCAGCATACGCGCACGCCGCGCGAATGTTGTGACGTAAGACACGAAAACGATTTCCCTCTACGGGCGGCGGCACGTCGGTTATTTGGGCTCTTCCGCTTCTAGGTGCAGGCCACGCTAATGTAGTAGGCACACGCCGTGTGCCGTCCTTGAAACCAAGGCTCTCTGCACCTAGAAACGGAAGAGCCGTTATTTGCATACGTGCGGGCCGATAAGTTCCGCAATTTCATCGAGATCGAGCGTTTCCACTTCGACGAGTTCTTCGGCAAGCTTGTCGAGTTCCGCGCGGTGCTCGGTGAGCATCTGTTCGGCCTTTTCCGACGCCTCGCGGAGAATGCGCATGACCTCTTCGTCGATGACGCGGGCCGTGTGTTCGCTGAACCGTCGCGGCTCCGCCATTTCTCGTCCGAGGAATGGGTGTTCGTCGCCGTCGCGGAAGGCGACCGGGCCCAGCCGATCGCTCATACCCCAATGCGTCACCATCCGCCGCGCAATTTGGGTGGCCTTCTTCAGGTCGTCCTCGGCGCCCGCGCTCAGCTCGTTGAACACCATCTTCTCCGCCACCCGGCCGCCCAAGAGGAACAGGAGCCGTTGCTTCAATTCGCTTTCCGCGACGTGCAGCCGGTCCTCGTCGGGCATAAGCTGGGTCGCCCCCAGCGACCGGCCGCGAGGAATGATGGAAACCTTGTGAACCCGGTCGCCGCCGGGTGTGAGCCAGGCCAACAAGGCATGGCCCGACTCGTGATACGCGGTCATGCGTTTTTCCCGCTCGTTGAGTACGTCCTCGCGCTTGGAGCCCATGATCACTTTGTCGCGCGCGTAGTCGAAGTCGGCCATGGTGACCCACTCCTGATCGTTGCGGCTGGCCCACAGCGCGGCTTCGTTCACCAGGTTGCGGATGTCGGCGCCGTTGAGCCCGACCGTGCTGGCGGCCAGGCGTTCGAGGTCCACGTCGTAATCCAAGGGGACGTCGCGGGTATGGACTTCGAAGATGGCCAATCGGCCCTGGAAGTTGGGCCGATCGACGGTGATGTGCCGGTCGAAGCGGCCGGGCCGGAGCAAGGCGGGGTCGAGGACGTCGGGCCGGTTGGTGGCGCCCATGACGATGACCGACTCCGATTGGGTGAACCCGTCCATTTCGCTGAGGATCTGATTGAGCGTCTGTTCGCGTTCATCGTTTCCGCCGCCCAGCCCCGCCCCCCGGTGCCGGCCCACGGCGTCGATTTCGTCAATGAAGAGAATGGACGGCGAACTGTCCTTCGCGTTCGCGAACAGGTCGCGTACGCGGCTGGCGCCGACACCCACGAACATTTGAATGAACTCGGAGCCGTTGATGGAAAAGAAGGGCACACCGGCTTCGCCAGCGACGGCGCGGCCGAGCAGCGTTTTTCCCGTACCGGGGGGCCCCATCAGTAAGATTCCCTTGGGAACCCGTCCGCCGAGTCGCTGGAACTTCTTGGGGTTCTTGAGAAACTCGACCACTTCT
>SKZG01000500.1 GCA_007127495.1 Planctomycetales bacterium | reverse complement strand
GGCACAGAAGCGTTGCGCATACGCGATCGCCGCAATGACGGTCGCCGGTTGGCTGGCGTTGGCCGCCGCGCCCTCGGCTGCGGCCACCGAGACGGACCTGAACGTGCTGGGCGGAACCGTGGCCGGCGCGCCTGCCGATCGGATGATGGCCCGCTACCTGCTCGCCCGCGTGAACGAGCAGATGGCGCACCACCGGGAGCAGATGCTCCAAAGGACCGCACGGGACGACATCCGCCGCTGGCAAGAGGATATGCGGCAATGGTTCGTCGGCGCCGTGGGCGGGCTGCCCCCGCGCGATACGCCGCTGAACGCTCAGATCACCGGCACGGTCGAGCGCGACGGCTACCGCGTGGAGAAGGTATTGCTTCAGTCGCAGCCCGGGCTGCACGTCACCGCCGCCTTCTTCCTGCCCGATCCAAAGCGCCATGAGCCGCCCTACCCGGCCGTGCTGGTGGCGTGCGGGCACAGCGCCAACGGCAAGGGGTTGGAGGTGTACCAGCGCGGCGCCGCCCTGATGGCGCTCAGCGGCATCGCCGCGTTCATGTTCGATCCGATCGACCAGGGTGAGCGACACCAGTTGCGTGACGAGCGGGGAAAGGCCCGCGTTTGGGGCACACGGGCGCACAACGCGCTGGGTGTCGGCTCGATGGTGCTTGGCAACAATACGTCGCAGTTCATGATCCACGACGCGCTCCGCTGCCTCGACTACCTCGAAACCCGCCCCGACATCGACGCGAACCGTCTGGCCATGGCCGGCAATAGCGGCGGGGGCACGCAAACCTCGCTCGTGATGGGCACCGTCGACCTCGAGGGCGGCCCCGAGTCGTTCGAGCACATCGTCGCCAACCCGCTGGCCGCGGATCAGATCGTCCACACCGTCCACGCCGCCCTGACCGTGTACGACCTGGCGGAGCTACACGCGGTGGTGCGATGATATACTCGCCGCGGCCCGTTATTACGCTTCTGTAGGATGGACATTCTTGTCCGTCTTGGCGTTGACGGGCTAAAGCCCATCTTACGGAAAAGCGCAGTTTTGGGCCGTGACGAGTATAACCGCATTATTCCGGCGTTACGGCCACGAGTTCCTGGGCGACCGATTCGAGGTGTTCGGCGCCGATCGACTTCCGCTCTTCGGCAAAGCCAATAAGCAGCGCCAGGTCGCACAAGCGGTTGATGCGCCGGGGGATTCCTTGCGTCAGGCGATGCAAGGCCGTGATGGCTTGCTGGTTAAAGATCGTGTCCGTGGCGCCGGCCGCCTGGAGCCGGTGTGCCACGTATTCGCGCGTTTCCCGCTCTGAAAAAGGCCGCAACAGCGACTTGACGGCCAGGCGCTCTTCCAGCGCGGGCATACGTTCGAGCATGGGCAGGAGTGCCGTTTGGCCAACAAGCAGAAGCGTCAGCCCCGGCTGGCCGTTGACCTCGAAATTCAACAGCAGTCGGAGGGCTTCGAACGTGTCCATTTGGCTGATCAGGTGGGCCTCGTCGACAAGCAGAACGGCGTGCCGGCCCTGCTCGGTGTTCTCGGCCAGGAATCGCTCGATGCGACGAATGCTCTCCCGTGTGGTTGCAGAACCGCCGGCGGCATTCGGTTCCATTGCGTCGGCCAGGTGGCCGAGCAGTTCCGCCGTGGGCATTTGCGGAAACACGAGTTGAACGACGGGCGAACAGGCGGGATCGAGCGTGGCTCGCAGCATGCCGCCCACCAACGTCTTCCCCGTGCCGGACGGTCCACAAAGCAGTGCCGCGGCCCGGTGGTTTTCGATGGCGTAGCGCAGCTTTAGAATCGCCGCCTGCTGGGGCTCGCCGGGGTAGTAGAACCGGGGGTCGGCGGCGCCCTCGAACGGTTTCTGATGGAGTTGCCAGTAGGCTTCGTACATGGAGCTATTCGCCGCGGCCAAACGATTCGATAATTCCCGCTACGTGGACCTTCGATCGGACAAGCGTTCGATACAATGCGAAGACGTCTTGCGACGCCTTCGCGCGCATGTCGCGAACGAGCAGTACGGTGTCGAGCGTTCCAAGGATGGGTTCCACGGGAGCATTGCCCGAGGCGCCAAGATCGACCAGCACGAGATCGTAGTGCTCACGCAATGTCGCCATCGCCTCTTGAAACGGCCCGCCATTTTGAAGAACGCCCCCGGCATCGAGCTTACCGCAAAGCGGCATGAGGGCGATCGGTTGCTCGACCGACTCGATGACCAGCTCTTCGGAAGGGATGGAGCTTACGAGGGCCCGTTCCCAGCCATATTCCGGCAACAATCCGAGTTCCGAGGCAAGTTGCGGCCGGTCCAAATTGGCGTCGACCAGGGCCACCGACACACCACGCTCGGCGAGGCGCAGGGCCACCGCCCCGAGCAATGTCGTGATTCCCTGACCGGGAGCACTGGCGGCGAACCCGGCCGCCGTCTTGCCCTGTTTCGCAAGGGCCAGCAAGGCGTGGGCCAGACAATCCAATTCGGCCGCCGCCCGCTGCTTAAGACGTTCGCCCACCGCCGATGCGACGATTCGGGGCACTTGCAGTAACGGCCGGAACGTGCCCGCTTCGACCTCGTCTCGGCCGGTCGGCGCGGTTGGGCCGACAGTCGCCGGCACATCGGCGGCCACCGCCACACCCGTGGGTTCGGAAGAATGGTTCGGCAAGAACGATTCGCGGCTCCGTTCCGCGACGGAGCAAATGAACGACGGAACCTGGCATTGATCGCCTTCGAGTGCAAGTACCTGCTCGTCCGGTTCAGCAATCGGAGTGCAGGACTGACTGGGGGCAGGGTTTGTCACCTGAGGGTGCGGCCGCTCGGCTTCCAAGACCGACAGCACCTCGGTGTGCCGGGCGGCGGCCGTTTGTCGTTTCGCCTCACGCAACGGCCGATCTTCCAGCGCTTCCGCCAACGATTCCGTTCCCGACGTGTCGAGCGGAATAGCGCCGGCAGGTGAAACCTGCTGACGATAGGCCTTGATGAAGGCTTGATCCAAAGAGGCCATGGTTGCTTTCGTAGGCTGGCAATTGGAGCGTGGATGAATCAGTACAAGCGCGATCCGGCGGGATCGTACTGCGATGCTGCGGGTGGTTGCTCAATCGTCCCCCTGAAATGTGCCTCGCTCGGCTGACCGCTGTAGGGCGCGTAACCCGCGGCCGCTTCGGACCGCCGATCCGCTTGATAATGGGGCCCCGCGCCCGCCAGCCCAACCCTGGCCGCGGCACCCTCGCGGTATCCGGGAGCGGGCGAATACTGAGGAGGCGGAAGTTGGGCGTTCGGATCTGAGAATCGATAGTTAGGATTTGGTGAGTAGGGCTGTGCCGATGTGTCGGGTGCAGACTGGTAGCCGTGTTCAGGTACACCCCGGTAATCGGGCGCGGAGCGGTAATCGGGCGCGGCGCGGTAATCGGGCGCGGAACGATAATCGGGCGCTGCGCGGTAGTCGGGCGCGGCACGATGGTCGGGCGCGGCGCG
>SKZG01000584.1 GCA_007127495.1 Planctomycetales bacterium | reverse complement strand
TCCTGGAGTCGCTGCAGCGCCATGGTGTCTTTGCGCAGGTCGATTCCCTGTTCGCGTTTGAACTCGTCGGCCACGTGGTGAATAAGCACCTCGTCGATATCGTCGCCGCCCAGATGCCCGTCGCCATTGGTGCTAATGACGCGGAACACGCCTTCGGCGACCTCCAAAATCGAAATATCGAAGGTACCCCCGCCGAAATCGAATACGGCGATCTTCTCGTTTCCTTTCCGGTCGAGGCCGTAGGCGAGCGAGGCCGCCGTCGGTTCGTTGATGATTCGCGCCACTTCGAGCCCGGCAATCTGACCCGCATCCTTGGTGGCCTGGCGCTGCGAGTCGTTGAAGTAGGCCGGAACGGTAATCACGGCCTTATTGACTTTATGGCCCAGGTAGGCTTCGGCCGACTCCTTCAGTTTTCGCAGCACATGTGCAGAAATTTCCGGCGGGGTGAAATCCTTTCCGTCGATTCGGACCTTGACGTAATCCTGCGGGCCGCCGGTTACCTCGTAGGGGACCATCTTCTCTTCGGTTTCGACCTCGTTATGGCGTCGGCCCATGAACCGTTTGATCGAATAAACGGTCCGGCGGGAGTTCGTAACCGCCTGCCGCCGCGCTGGTTCGCCGACGAGGGTTTCCCCTTTATCGGTGAAGGCGACGACACTGGGGGTAAGCCTGTTCCCCTCTGCGTTCGGGATCACTTTCGCATCCTTGCCTTCCATGATCGCGACCACGGAGTTGGTGGTGCCCAGGTCGATACCGATGATTTTTTCACCTACAGCCATTTGCCACTCCTTTTTTTCTTTGCGCAGGAAACGATCTTTCGATAGCGCACACCGCAGAACAATTTCGGCCTGTCGGTTTCCAGGTTCTAACGGCCTATCTGCCAGGGACGGACCGCGCCGTGCGCGAATGACGAAAAAACCGCCTTCACCTAGAAACGACGAGCCACGATTCTTCATCAGTCAACCTGGAGTTCAGCAAACGACGTGCCAGCGTCTGGAGCGGAGAGGGCTCTGGAGGCGCAAGTGCTTTTCAAAGCGCAACTTGCGCTGTGATTTGCTCCTGTGAAACACAGCAGGAAGGAAAGATACGTCGGGTTGGCGCTGCCATTTTGGCAGTCCCCTTTGAGGGGGTATTTCACAAACTCGCCGGAGGCTCCTTGACAGATTTACCAACGCCGGATAAAAGGACTCGTTTAGGAAACCAATTGTTCACGCCCCCAGCGGGGGGTGTGTTTTTGTAAGCCGGTCGGATTTTTCCGGCGCACGGTTTTGGGCCGCGCGAAACGGCTTGGTACGCAACGCGACGTCGTGGAACGCGGTACGGCTACTTACCCGAGCTTTGTCATGGCGAAGAGCAAACCATCCCCGCGAGGTAATCCGAGGCCCGCGGCCTCTGCGGCCCGCCCTACCCGTAAGAAAACCGCGAAACGCGGCGCTTCGCCCCAGGCCGCACTGGCTCGTGTCGACCGCGAGTTGCTCAAGCTCTTGCAGGATCGGGGAAAGCTTGTCCTTGAATTGGTCGAACATGCTAAAGGACCACTTCGCGCGGAGGTCGCGGCCGGTCTCGATAATCCTGACCTGGCTGAGGTTTTGGACCACGTGGAAGGTCCTGTGCCTCGCCGGGTGGTTCGAGCCGTGTTCCGCGAAGTGGTCAGCGGGTGTCGCTCGCTGGTTTTCCAAAGGCGCGTGGCTCTGCTGGGGCCGCAGTATAGTTACAGCCACTTGGCCGCACTGAGCCATTTCGGGCAAGGGGTCGAATTCGTGCCCGTCGGAAGCATTTCTGCCGTGTTTGAAGAGGTCAATCGGGGCCATAGCGATTTCGGCGTGGTTCCGATCGAGAACTCGACCGACGGCCGCATTGCTGACACGCTCGATATGTTTACGCGATTAACGGTTCGGATATGCGGACAAATCGAGATGAGAATCCACCACACGCTGTTGGGGAAGTGCCGTCGCGAGGAGGTAACGGAAGTTTACAGCAAGCCGCAAGCGTTGAGTCAATGCCGCAACTGGCTGGCGAAGCACGTGCCGGCCGCCCGACTCATCGAGGTGACCAGTACGTCGACAGCCGCTCAACTTGCTGCGGAAAAGCCGGGCGCGGCGGCCATCGCCAGCTTCCAGGCGGGAGTGCATTACGGCCTCGACGTGCTTGCCGAGCACATCGAAGACAACCCCGCCAACCTGACCCGGTTTGCGCTGATTGGCGGCGATTCGCCGCCACCGACGGGGAACGACAAAACGGCGTTACTGTTCCAAACCGAGCATCGCTTTGGCGCCTTGGCCGACGTGCTGGCGGAGTTCAAGCGATGCCGGGTGAACCTTGCTTGGATCGAATCGTTTCCCGTCCCCGGCCCAGGGCAGATTTACCTGTTTTTCACAGAACTGGAAGGTCACGAGAACGACCCTCCCGTCCGCAAGGCACTAAAGGCGATTCAGGAGAAAACGTTGCGGCTGGAAGTACTGGGCTCCTACGCTGCGGCCACTGCCGTTGATTCCTAACCCCCAGTACCCGTTCCATACACTGTTACCTAGGAGATTTTTGATGCGACGAATGTTCATTGCCGGAAACTGGAAGATGCATACCGACCGCGTTTCGGCGGTCGCTCTTGCCGAGAGTCTTGCCGACCAAAGCACCAGTTTGGGCCACGTGGACCTGGCCATTTGCCCCCCCTTCGTGTATCTTGATGCCGTGGCGCGGGCGATTGCCGGTTCGGAACTTGCCGTGGGCGCCCAGAACATGTACCACGAGGACAGCGGCGCGTATACCGGCGAAGTCAGCGCGGCCATGCTGCTCGACGTGGGCTGCAAGTACGTTATCTTGGGCCACAGCGAGCGCCGGCATCTTCTTGGCGAAACCGACGAGATGGTCAACCGGAAGCTCCTTGCTGCACATCGTGCGGGATTGGCGCCGATCGTATGTGTGGGCGAATTGCTCGAGCAGCGGGAAGCAGGGCAGACGCTGGAGGTGATTCGCACGCAATTCGAGGGTTCCCTAGCCGGCCTTTCCGACGAGCAAATGGCGCGTACCGTTATTGCCTACGAACCGGTTTGGGCCATTGGCACTGGCAAGGTCGCGACGCCGGATCAGGCTCAGGAGGTCCATGCCGACCTTCGCAAGATCATTGCGGGGCGATATAATGAACAACTCGCCGAGAAGGTGGTCATTCAATACGGCGGGAGCGTGAAGCCCGACAACGCCGCTGAACTGCTCGGACGCCCCGACATCGACGGGGCCCTGGTGGGCGGTGCCGCCTTGAAGGCCGAGTCGTTCCTAGGCATTGTGGCCGGCGCGAAAGCTTAGTTGGCGGCCCGCCACAACCAAATCCACATTAAGTACATTAAGTGGGCAAATCCACATTAAGTGGGCAATAGAAAGGGAAAAAGCAAACCTATGTGGCCGACGATTCTGATGATTATGCTGGTCTTGACCGCCATCTTCTTGATCTTGCT
>SKZG01000043.1 GCA_007127495.1 Planctomycetales bacterium | reverse complement strand
GTCCAGGAAGGCGGCGTCGACGACCACCGTGAAGCCAGCCCGGACGAGGGCCTCGGCGAGTTCGGCCAGTCGCGAGTAGCACCTTCGGGTGGTGTCGTCGGAGTAAAGTCCCTCCTCGACCTTCGAATCGGTCCGGGCCAAGGGGTGGAGGCCAAACAGCCGCTTGCGTTCCACGTCGGAGCGAAGGCGGACGGCTCCCAGCGCTTCGACGATCCGCTGGGCGCCGGTTGTCTTGCCGCTTGACATGGACGACGAGCGTTTTCTGGCACCCGGCGCCGCCTCGCCGTAGTGGCGGGATCGGTGGTAAACTTCAGCGTATCACTCGGATGCCGATCCAGGCGGTCAACGCGCCAATCGCCATGACGATTCCGCCAGTGACTAAGGCGGCGGCCCAGGCGTTCAGTGTTGCGGCCAAGCCGAGGTATAGGGCGGCGATGACGAATCCCAGCCCGGTGGCCAATAACAGCCCGCCCCCCAGCAAAACGCCGATTCCGAGCGCCACGCGTTGCAACGACTGCCGCAACGAGCGCACCTCGGCCTCGATCAAGTCAATCAGCGCGAAGATATATTCGGTGAATGTGCGCAACATGGGTAATCGTCCAAGGCAGCGAAACAAACGGAAACTGCACCACGCCGACATGCTGGCCTCCTAGAGCGTTCAAGGGTGGATCTCGCCCAATGGCCCTCGGCCGGGCCGTTCAGGCTCGACGACGACCGAGAATCCAACTGAGGATCATTCCAATGAGCACGCCGGAGCCAAACACGATGCTGAGGCTCTTACAAGGATGCTCGGCCACCTGACGTTCGACCGTTTCGACCGTCTCGCGCCCTCGGCCACACACCGTTTGTGCCTGAGAAGTGATCCTTTCCAGCCGTTGGCGAGCCTGCTCGACGGCCGAGTCCTTCACGGCTCGCGCGCGGCCCTTGCCCTCGGCGACCAAGGCGTCCGCGAGGGTTGCCACGTCGGAACGTAGCTTTTTCATGTCGTCACGTAAGGTTTCGTAATCTTTGGAAACGCTCTCGGTTGCCATGATATCTCTCCTCATGTTCTGAGCCCGAATGACGCAAAGCCGCTGTCAGGGCGGAGCGATGGGTCGATTGGGCAATATGGCGTATGCGTCGCGATGAATCTAGAGGCAGCAAACGGCGTGCCAAGTGCTCCGTGCGGCGTGTGCTAGAGGGCCCCTTTCAGGCCGATTCACTGCTTGCTGCACTTTGTCCACTGCCCGATCCCAGCAAATGCCGCACTTCCTGGTCGTCGATTTGCCGGAAATCTTCGTACCATCGTCCGACGCCGTCGAGCATTTCGGCCTCGTGGAGACACACGACTTCCTCGCTGGCAGCCTCGAGCATCTGCCGGAATGCGTCGGCCGTGGCGCGGGCGGCGACGGGCACTGCGACAATAAGTCGGCGTGGGTGCGACTTTCGGACGGCCTCGACGGCGGCTTTCATGGTGGCCCCGGTCGCCAAGCCATCGTCGACCAGGATCACCGTCCGGTCCCGCAACGGAAGTGGGGGCTGGTCGCCACGGTAGAGGGCTTCGCGCCGTTGCACTTCTTTTCGCTGGGCCTCGGCATGGATTTCGAACACGCCGGGCGGCACATGAAGCCGTTCGAGCACCAAGTCGTTACGTACGGTCACGCCGCCGGCCACCGCTCCCATGGCCAGTTCCTCGTGCCCCGGAACGCCCACTTTTCGGACTACGATGGTATCCAAGGGGCCGCCAAGCTGCTCGGCCACGGCCGCCGCCACCGGCACACCCCCCCGCGGCAATCCCAGCACGATGAGGTCCTCTGCCCCTGTGTAATCACTCAGTCGCAATGCCAGTTTGCGTCCGGCATCGTGTCGGTCAATATATCGCATGGTTCTCTCGGGTGAATGAATGCTACTTGGGGCGTTTCAACGCCCCCGAGTCACTTTCAGATCGTTGATGACCGCAGTGGCCCCGCCGCGGCGCGCGCTCTGCGCGGCAGTCGGCAATGGCGCTGTCGGGCCGTGCCGCGACTTCTTCGTAGGTTAGCAGGTTCCGCACCCCGACCACCCCGGCGATCCCCTGTGCCCGCTCCTCGGCCACGGAGCGTTCCAGCGCCCTGGGCGGCACACGCGGGACAGGCGTCAACGGGACTTGCCCGAAGAAAGAATAGGCGATCAAGACACCTGCGAAGGACAATTGTGGTAGACGGCTTTGCAACCGGCCCATGGTTCCACTCCTGTGTTGTGGGGGATACAACAAGACGGCGTTCGTTACGGCGTCCTCGGTCACCGGCCTGTTACGCAAATCGGGTGCCGAACGAAAGGGGCTTGCCGCAAAAGGATACCGGAAAGAGACGGGAGCCGCGCGGCGCGCGGTTTGCACACAAAACCGGTGAATGTGAGGGACGAATGTTTTCCACCAACAACAAAAAGACACGGAGATCGAGACATGGCACTCCAAACCAGCGAACAACTCCGATCAAAACGCTGCCGGGCATGCGAGGGTGAGACCGACAGGCTGTCGCCCGACCAGGCCCAGGAATTCCTGGGCTCGCTAAATGGCTGGGAGTTGACCGATGACGCCCGAATGATTCGGAAACAATGGACAATGAACGACTTCACCGCGGGGCTGAACTTTCTCAGCCGCGTTGGCGACCTTGCCGAGGAGGAAGGACACCATCCGGATATCCATCTGACGGGGTATCGCAATGTGGCCATTGAGCTATCGACCCATGCGGTCGATGGTCTGTCCGAGAACGATTTCATTCTCGCGGCCAAGATCGACGAGTTGCCCGTGCAAGCGAAGTCATGATCCGAAGCTCCGCCGGCGACGCGCGACCTGGTCGTAAAGCCAGTGCCATAACGGCATGCTGCCCGGCACATGCAAAAGAGGTGCAAGCGGCCACAGGGCGGGAAGTCGGCGGGCCAGGTAGCGGACGGCTCCGGCTCCCTTGCGCCGTATTCCCTGCCGATCGATCACGTAAACGTGTTTGTGAAGTTCCTCTTGCGACAGGTCAGGATAACGCGCTGGTACACGAGGATCTTGCAGCGGCAGGAAAGCCAACCTTCCGCCACGGTCGAGTCGATCGAGCCAATCGGTCGTACCTCGACATAGCCGGCAGGCGCCGTCGTAAACCACGACATCGGCCGCGGGGCGTTCGTCTGGATCGGGCATCCGGCGGACGTCGTCTCGCTTCAATACGTCGTCGTGTTGCATTGCCTCATCTCCAAATACCAGGGGTGTAGCAGCCGTTCCGTGGGAGGGTTACGGAGTTCTCAGGACTCACCTGCGATTGTCGAATCGCCGAGAATGTCCTCAACGTAGACCATCTTCACGGCTTGTAGAATTACCGCCATAAGCGGGATGGCCAGTACGAAGCCCAAGAATCCGAGCAAGCTGCCGAAAAGGATCTGGCTGACGACCCCCAAGGCCGGAGGGATATGCGCGGTCCGGTGGAACACGATGGGCATAACTAC
>SKZG01000276.1 GCA_007127495.1 Planctomycetales bacterium | reverse complement strand
CCCCCGCACGCCGCGGGGTTGCTCTCTATCTAGTCGTCCGACAATTCTATTGGACGGGGGCCAATCCGTCGGACCGGACCCCTTCAACACCTCTATTGTACGCCGCCGAGCTGGAAAGGCAAGAGGGGCTTTTCCACTTCTCCCACACCCGGTACAATAACTGCTTGGTTGACGAGCCGGCAGCCTGTGCCACGGTCCGTTGCGGCGCCCGGTTACCGCGGGGCCGCCCAGTGGGGGCTTTCCTTTGGGCGAGCGGCAGAAGCAATCTTACCGACGACCTTGTGGCCGAGTCTCTCCGAGACTCGGAATTCGGCGTCTCGGAGAGACGCCGCTACGGGAAATCCGGTTTCGCCGCTCGGCTTCGGGTTTCACGGGTCAGGGGGGATTGGTGGAGGGTATTGCCATGAGAACACCGGGAGAGATCGAAGCCGCGATTTGCGCGGGAGTGACTCGTTTCGAGCAGGAATACATGGGCCGGGGCCCCAAGAGCATTCATGCGTACCTGCCTGGGCGATCTGCTGTTGGTCCGCCTTCAGGGCGTTCTGACCGCCGCGGAGCAGCAATTGGTCAAGTCGCTTCCCCAGGAGAAAGGTAGGGACCTGATCAAGCAAGTACGCACTCACTCGGTCGAAACGGCCCGGCCGGTCCTGGAAGCGATGGTCCAGGAGGTCACCGGAGTGAAGGTGCTGAACCTGCACCACAACATCAGCACCGCGGCCGGCGAAGAAGTCGTGCTCTTCACCCTGGACGGCTCACCCGCTTTTCGTGAGGCCAAGAGGAACTGACTGAACCGATCGGTGATCATAATCGCGATTCACAGTGACTTTGCTACGCGACGAAAGTGATGACCGATGATTGCCAGTTCGACGGCCTGCGGGAACTGGCGGGGCCGCCGGAGCAACGTCGATAGGCAGAATTGCCAGTAAGCGCGCCGCCCGCGGTACCAGACCCCGAGCAGCCACCAGGATTTGACAAAGGCCTGGACGTCTGACCACGCGATCCGGAGGCGTGGGCCGCTGGGCCTGTTGTGTTCCAGGAAAGTGCGGATGCGCTGGTAGTAGCACCGCGGCTCATAGAGTTCTTGCATGAGTTTGCGGTAACCATCGATGAGGAAGTCGCGGTCCAGGGTCGGACAGAAATTGAGCGTCGCCTGGGTGTTGTTTCCAGTGCTTTCCGTTTCAAGCCGCCCCTCTCGCATCAGCCGATGGTAAAGCCGCGTCTCGGGCAGGGCGGTCAGGAGTCCCACCATGGCGGTGACCACGCCGGAGCGTTGAATGAACTCGAACTGGCGTTGGAAGATGTCCGTCGGGTCATGGTCGAAGCCCACGATGAATCCGCCCATGACTTCCAGGCCCACTCCCTGCAAGATCCTCACCGTCTCCACGAGATCCCGACCGCAGTTCTGCATTTTGCGACATTCTTCCAGGCTCTCGGCTGAGGGCGTCTCGAACCCGACGAAGACCTTCTTGAAGCCGGCTCGGACCATGAGGTCGCAGAGTTCCAGGTCGTCTGCCATGTTGACGGAGGCCTCGGTCATGAAACTCATCTTGGTGCGAGTGCGCGTTCGCCAGCAAATCAGTTCTCGGAGCAGCGCCTTGGCATGCTTCTTGTTGCCGATGAAGTTGTCATCGACGATGAAGACCATATCCCGCCATCCGCGCAGGCGCAACTGTTCGAGTTCGGCGATCAACTGCGCTGGTAACTTGGTGCGGGGAACCCGACCATTCATGACGACAACGTCGCAGAACTCGCAGTCGAACGGGCAGCCCCGCGAGAATTGCACCGACATGGTAACGTACTTGCGCATGTCGATCAGGTCCCACCGGGGCGCTGGCACGCGCGCAATGTCGGGCCGACTCGACGCCGTGTAAATGGGACGGACCGTGCCGCGGCGCATATCCTCGACGACCTGCGGCATGAGTTCTTCGGCTTCACCCAACACGAAATGATCGATGCTCGGAAAGGCGGCATGGCCGGTCGTGAAGAGCGGCCCCCCGGCAATCACCGGTTTCGAGAAGCGGCGACAACGCTCCACGACGTCCGGCACCGATACCTTATGGACGATCATGGCGCTGATCATCACGTAATCCGCCCAACGCAGGTCATCGTCCGTCAACCGATTGACGTTCATGTCGACAAGCCTGAGTTCCCAGTCGGTGGGCAACGTCCCGGCCACGGTCAGGAGGCCCAGCGGCGGAAAGGCGGCTCGCTTCGAAACGAAACCCAACACGTGCTTGAAACTCCAGAACGTGTCCGGCGTCGGCGGATATATCAGAAGAACTTTCATTTCAGCACCTGGCGAGTTTCGGCATGCTGTGACAGGGTCTTTTCAAACGCCGCGAACGACTCTTTCGTGTAGAAGCGATGCGTTCATTTCTGATGGCGGTGGGAAGGATCCCCAGACGATAATCGCTGATCGCGTTGTTGATGCCCGCGCCAACCCAACTTTGCTATGCTTCACCGAAGTCGCTCACGGCGTCACGTCCGTCAGCTTGTCATGCACTCGCGGCAATATGTCGTAGCACCGTCCCCTCGGACTGAGCAGGGAGCCAGCACCTTTGTTACGGCAGAAGAAACCACTGACGAGCTACTGCTCCTTGTTCAGCCCGCTACTTCTTTTCGTTGCGCATTTGTCGCTCAGTCGGTGTTTCGTCCTGCTTCCGGTAATCGCCGATAACACCCTTCACAGGGCAGATGGCGAATACTGTACACTTCTTGCAGCCGACTGCTAAGGCGATTGGGCATAAGGTCATGGAATCCTCCTTCGTACACTGCTTCTGGTGGATCGAACAGCAAGGCGATCTACGGGCGCCGTCATGCGGGCGTCCAGTCGATGGGCTGCAAGTCCTGTGCCATTATCCCCAGTTCTCCCGAGACATCGCGATATCTTTCCGCCAGGACGGGCCGAAACGCAGGAATCGCTGTCAAATGTTTTGTACTTTCTCGCAGGAGTAATGTGCTTGCGCAGCTTCCGGATGCGATGCCCTCAGATTTATGTAAAGCCGGAGCGCCGCACGCTAATCACGACCCGTATAGTGTGCGGCGTGCGCCGCCACATGCCCCCGACCGGCTTCCGTACAATGCGTGACGTTTCTCATCTCAGTTGCTCCTTCGGGGAAAAGGACGGTTCCGTCAGCCGCAGGTGACGACAGCGGTCGCAAAGAACAAAAAAGACCGACGTGGCGGAACACCCGAAGGTACTCCACCACGTCGGCTTACTCGTCACCGACCCCCCCCCCGCAAGCTGCGGGGATGCTCATTATCTAGTCGTCCGACGATCTCCCAACGCCCACTCCCGCTGTGCCGCCATTTGGGGGCTTTCCTCTGGGGTTCCTCGGGACAACAGTCGTTGGCGAGAAGACGCGGATTGCCTAACAATCCGCGTCTCCAAGCCACTGTTGTTGCCCATTCCATTGCCGGCCGGGCCGTTGGAACCTA
Source organism: Planctomycetales bacterium (assembly GCA_007127495.1). Lineage (GTDB taxonomy): Bacteria > Planctomycetota > Planctomycetia > Pirellulales > Thermoguttaceae > PWXP01. Next base: position 15 of record SKZG01000276.1, on the reverse strand, counting down.
GTTCGTCATTTCTGG
>SKZG01000458.1 GCA_007127495.1 Planctomycetales bacterium | reverse complement strand
CCCGGCACCTGATTTCGAGTCAGGCTGCTAACCGTTCGCGTACCCTCCGGACGTTTTTTCAGGCACTTCCGTTTCCAGGTGCAGACAGCCTTGGTTTCAAGGGCGGCACACGGCGTGTGCCTACTACATTAAAGCGGCCTGCACCTAGAAACGGAAGAGCGGGTGCAGGCCATCCTTTATTTTAGGGACGGCACAGCGGCGTGTGCCTACTACATTGCGCGGCCTTCACCTGGGAACGGACGAGCCTTTTTCATTATGCGCATTTTCGGCCGCGCCACAAGTCCCCCCCCTCGGAAGTGGTTGCCGCCGGCTCCGGCCTCCTTGCCAAGAAAGGCTTTTGGCGCGATACTGAAGCCATGACCGAATGTATGCAAGCCATCGAGCGGCTCCAAACGAATATCCAAAGTGTGGTGCTGGGCAAGGAAGACGCCGTTCGACTTGTGGTTGTAGCCCTGTTGGCCGGGGAACATGTACTTCTGGAGGATGTGCCGGGCGTTGGAAAGACCCTGTTGGGCAAGTCGCTGGCCCGTAGCCTGGGCGGCCGGTTTCGTCGTATTCAGTTCACGCCCGACCTGCTGCCGAGCGACATTACCGGAAGTAGTTTGTACAACGGCGCGGAGCAGCAGTTCCACTTTCATCCCGGCCCGGTATTTGCCAACGTCCTACTGGCCGATGAGATCAACCGCGCGACGCCGCGGACGCAAAGCGCGTTGCTGGAAGCGATGAACGAGCGGCAGGTATCGGCCGATGGCGAAACCCACCCTCTGCCGCGGCCGTTCATGGTCATTGCCACCCAGAACCCGATCGAGTTCGAGGGCACCTACCCGTTGCCAGAGAGCCAGCTCGACCGATTTCTGCTTCGCACCCCGCTGGGTTATCCTGGGCGGCAAGCGGAACTGGACGTGCTCACGAGCCACCGCGAGGGCGAGCCGGTGGATCGTCTGGAGCCCGTGCTGGAATGCCGTGAGATTGTCGAGCTTCAAAGGGAAGTTCGTGCGGTCGAAGTGGACGAAGCGATTCGCGGCTACCTGCTGGACTTGGTGGAGGCAACTCGCCGTTGTGAGGAACTGCACGTGGGGGCGAGCCCGCGAGCGGCTCTTGCGTTGTACCGCGCCGCGCAGGCACTGGCCCTGACCGAGGGGCGCCGTTACGTTATCCCCGACGACGTGAAGCGCCTAACGGTGTGCGTGCTGGCCCATCGCGTGATTCCCAAAGGTTATTTGCACGGCGACCATCGCGAGGCGGTGGAAATGCTTATCGAGCGGCTGGTCGACGAGGTGCCGGTGCCGGCGTAGAAAGAGGCCGTTTCGGCCTTCGAGCAGTGCCATCGTGACCAAAGGTGTGGATTATCGCGATTATTCGGGCGATTCGTGCTTCCCGGCCGCGTAACCGTTCACGGGGCGGCGCGGACCGTTTTCTCCGCTTCATGCGAAGGGGACAGTCCCATTTTCGCGGCGGAAACGGTGGATTATTGGGCAAAAACGCCTTGTGCCGCGATAATTGCGACAGTCCCCCTGGGAACGGTTACCCAGCCGGCGAAGCGTAGGCTAGGCTTGCCTTGAGGGCCGATTGGCGTTAGACATAGACAAAGCGCTTCGTGCGGGGTCGGGTGGGTTTTACGCCGTTTCGGGCCGCCGGTAGGGTTTCGCATCCGGTCGTGCGGGGCTGTGTTTGCACGGGAGGCCGTCCCCGAAGTTTGTCCTTTTTTGAAGCTGCCGCCAGGTTTTGCCATGAGTATCGAACAGCAACCGCTCGATTCGCAATTGATCGAGCAAACAAAGCAGCAGATTCGCTCGATCGTTGGTGAGATTGCTCGCCTGGCAAAGGCCGATCTTGCCCCAGAGGCATTTTACCAGGAGTTCCTCAATCGCGTTGTTTCCGCATTGGCCGCGGTCGGCGGCGCGGTGTGGACCACCAACGAAGAGAACCGGCTCGCGTTGCAGTACCAGGTCAATTTCCAGCAAACCGGGCTGCGCGACGATGCCCAGGCCCAGGCCCAGCATGCCCGGCTCCTGTACAAGACACTGGGTGAGGGGCGCGGGGCTCTCGTGCCACCGCACTCGGGCTCGGGCGATGACGACGAGGCGGCCAACCCGACCGACTTGCTGGTTCTTCTCAGCCCGCTTACCACCGACCTGGAAACCGTCGGTGTGGTGGAGGTGTTCCAGCGACCCGAGTCGGGCCCGAAAGTGCAACAGGGCTACCTGCGATTCCTGGTGGAAATGTGCGAGTTGGCGGCCGATTTTTTGAAGAGCCACCAATTGCGTCATTTTTCCGATCGGCAGGCATTGTGGACGAAGTTGGAGGATTTTACCCGCGCCGTTTACGGCTCGCTCGATTCCCGCACGACCGCCTATACCATCGCCAACGAGGGGCGGCGGCTGATCGAGTGCGATCGGCTGAGCGTGGCGTTGCGGCGCGGCAACCGTTGCGTTATCGAGGCCATCAGCGGGCAGGACCTTTTCGATAAGCGTTCGAACGTGGTGCGCATGTTGGGTGAGTTGGCCACGGCCGTGGTTCGCACCGGCGAGCCGGTGTGGTACACCGGCGACACGGCCAACATGGCGCCGCAGGTTGAAGAGGCGGTGCAGGCGTACGTGGACGAGTCGCATTCGAAGACGGTGGCCGTGCTGCCGCTGAGCCGCCCGGAGTCCGAAGAAGAGGACGATCCTACCCGGCGCGAGGTGGCAGAGCCGCCGGTCGGGGCGATCATTGTCGAGCAGATCGAAGACAGCCGCGTGTTGCCCACCATGGTGCAGCGGGTGGAGGTCGTCGGCCGGCACAGCGCCGCCGCGCTGGCCAACGCCGAGCAGTACAACAGCCTTTTCCTTATGCCCGTGTGGCGCGCGCTGGGGCAAGCCCGCTGGGTGGTCCGGGCGCGAACCCTGCCGAAGACCCTGGCCATTAGCGGCGCGGTGCTCGCGGCCGTGGCCATGCTGTGCCTATGGCCGGCGACGTTCGAAATGAGTTCGCGGGGAACGCTGGAGCCGGTCGTGCGGCACGACGTGTTCGCGCGGGTCGACGGTGTGGTGGAATCGGTTCACGTTGAACATGGCGACTTGGTGCGGGAAGGCCAGGAATTGGTGCTGCTACGGAATAAGGACCTTCAGGTGGCGCGGACCGACGTGTTGGGCCAGCGCAATGCGGTGCAGCAGGACATCCGCACAATCCACCACTCGCTGCGCACGTCGTCGAATATGGACGTGGTGGAGCAAAGCCGGCTTTCGGGCCGATTGGCTGAACTGAATCATCGGCTCCAAAGCCTCAATGATCAAATTGCACTGTTCAACGAGAAATTGAACGACTTGACGGCGCGCAGTCCGATCGACGGCCAGGTGGTCACGTGGGAAGTTGAAAATCGCCTGATCCGCCGTCCGGTGCAGCGGGGGCAGGTTTTACTGCGCGTGGCCGATCCGACCGGCCCATGGCAGCTCGAACTCCGCTTGCCCGAGGACCGTG
>SKZG01000005.1 GCA_007127495.1 Planctomycetales bacterium | reverse complement strand
GAAACGGGCTTTGAATACACACATGTCCGGCCCAACGGGCCAACGATTCTCCGGATGGCGCGGCCCCGGTTCGGGTAATGTGGGAACGTTTGGCCCATTGGGCCGGTGATCGATATGGTCGCGCTGTTCCCCAGGGCTGCACCCTGCTGAGCGCCGCTGGGAATTGGCCCCGCAAGCGGCCGCACTCGCCAGCCCGGGGTGAAACCCCGAGATACCAACCCAGAACACCCGGCCCCGAAGGGGCCGGACCCGAAGCCCAAGCCCGCGCGCGTCGTGCCCTTTCAGGGCAGCGTCGGCGCGTCGACGCCCCGTACCCAGGGCTGCACCCGCGTTGTTGTACGCAAGTCGAACTCGCACAAAGAGCCACCGGGCTAAGGCAAAGTAACGGGAAGCCTTGGCGTGTTTGCCCCGGAGGGGCCGTAAGATTGTAGCCACGGGTGGAGCGTCGTGGCGGCGCTGTCGCCGCCACCGACGCGGAACCCGTGGAATAGGGGCGAAAAACCCCGATAGCCCCGGCAGGGGCGACGGCAGTGGATGCATCTCTGCCGCCCCTCCGGGGCTATCGGGCGCGGGGCCCGGAAACCACGGGTTGCGCTTGGTCCGACGGTCGTCGGACCGCGCTCCACCCGTGGCTACATTCCGGCGCCCCTCCGGGGCAAAACCGCAGGCTCGGCGCGCTGGAGGGAGCGGCAAGGGCGAAGAACGCCTGCTATAATGGGAGCGGGGAACCTGAAGGAAGATGCCGACGTCGTACGTGGTTGAGGCGATTTACGAAGGCGGCGTGTTGAAGCCGGATCGGCCCTTGCCGCTGAAGGAGCACGAGAAGGTGCAGGTTACCGTCGAGGGTCCTGCCGCGGCGGGGCACAGTACTTTGGACATCCGCCCGGTCAGTCTCGGACAGGTGCTCCGGCCGCCATCGCCCGATGACGACTTACTTTACTGGGCGAAATGCTCGAAGGCCGGCCATGATCCACGGCCTCGACAGCGGCTTCCTCGTGGCGGCCGCAGGTGGCAGTTCGGATGGAAGGGGCGTACAATAATCGTGTGCGGAAAGCCCAAATTGGAACATTGACGCGAATCGTCGCTTGGGAGTATACTTCAGGGGATTGGTGAGCTTGTCCTGCCTTTGCAGGCATACGGCCCTTTGACCCAATCACCCCCCTCTAAATCGGGGCCTCCCATGGCGACACAGGCGATTAGCGAACAGCTTACAGGCCCGAAATCGGCCGTCGTTATCGACTGGTACGAGGAAGGCGAGGTTGTTCACGTCATGCCGCGCGACCAGGCCAGGTTCGACGTCCATAAGGACCGGGCGATTACCGTTCTGCAGCTTGCGGCCAATGCGGAGTCGCAACTGAAGCTGCTCTTGAAACGGCTCGCCACCTGGGTGCGCGATAATGCCGCGGTGATTGACACGGCGTATGTCACCTTGCGCGATGCCAAGTTCGCGTTTCTGGTCATTTCCAAGATGGCGGAATGCAACGACGACTTGGAGGATTCGATTTCTGAATTGGATTTCGACGTCGCCAACGATCCCGACCTGGACGTCGTTCGCATGAACGCGCTCATTCTACCGCCCGCATCGAGGGAAGCGTTGAGTTCCTTCTTCGACGACCGGCTTCTCTTGGTGTATCATGGCCAGGGAACTTGACCACATCGAGTTGGCAAACAGAAACCACGACGCCTTGCTCCTGCTGATCGAGCATGCCGAGCAACACCCGGAATGGGTTGTCATCGATTAGTTCACCGACCACACGCCTGCCGATCGGGTCATCGATCGTTTTGTGCGCAGACGATTGGCCGCAATCGAACAGCACGCGGTCCATTTCTTGAGCGAAGAAGGCAAGGCGAGGCTCAAACGAATCTGCCATCACTTGGATCCCCATCCCGCGCCGCCGAATGACCAATAGACAGAAGCGGCGGCAGGCAGCCAGGAAGGCTGCCCGGATTGTCGGGACGTGGCCCGCCTGGAAACGGACGATCCTTCGGACAGCCTGAAAGGGGCGCATAACGGCTTGGTCGGGCCGGTTCCCTTTGCGACTTGGCGGCTTGGCGTCTTTGCGTGCAAGTGGAGTGGCCCCCCAATCCCACGCCAAGCCGCCAAGCCGCGAAGGCGCAAACTGGAAGAAAGCGAGGGGATCGAGGGGTGCAGTTTTCCGTTCACCACCGGTGAGCAGCCAAAAAACTTCCGCCCCCTTATCCCCTCCGTGGCGGTCCCCTTGTCTCCGCCGAGAAACCGCGGCTGCACGGCCGTACCCGGCTTCGCCGCAGGGGGCTTGACGCCACTCGGCACCCGGGCGAAAATACCAGTATACGGCAAAGCGATACCCGTTTCGGACCATCCTACCAGGCGATCCTTGAGAGGAAGCAGCGATGTCGACCGTGGAAGAACGTTTGTCGGCCCTTGAGTCGGAAATGCAGGCCGTGAAGCATCAACTCGCCAATGCGCGGGCGCCGCACCCTTGGCTCGATGACGTCGCCGGATCGATGGACCCCTGGCCGGAGTTCGAGGAAGTGCTACGGCTCGGCCGGGAGTTTCGGCAGTCGGTCGACGATGCGCCCGACGCAAACGTCTGCGGAGATTGACGGTGTTCCTTCTCGACACGGACCATCTTGGGATTGTTCAGCGTCGGTCCACTCCGGAGCATCCGACTCTGACGCATCGCATGCGGCAGTACTCCTTGGAAAGCTTCTTCGTCAGTATCGTCAGTTTTCACGAGCAGGTGAACGGCTGGAACGCGTATATTCGCCGGGCACGCGGTGTTGAAGGCTTGGTCCGAGGGTACGGGATGTTCCAGGGCATTCTCGCGGACTTCGCGAGGCTCAACGTGTTGCCGTTCAGCAGGGAAGTGGCCGAGCAGGCCCTTGAGTTGCGGCGGTCGGGCTTGCGGGTGGGAACGATGGACCTGCGGATTGGCGCCACGGCCCTGATCCGCGGTTTCACTGTCCTGACGAGGAACACGATTGACTTCGAGCGAATTCCCGGCCTGTCCGTCGAAGATTGGACTTTGCCCGGTTAGCGGCTACCGTCCACCACGGGCTGTCTGAGCATTCACTCCGTCGAGGAATCCGAAGATGACCAATAGACAGAAGCTGCGGCAGGCGGCCAGGAGGGCGGCCAGGATTGTCCGGACGTGGCCCGCCTGGAAACGCACGATCCTCTTGGACAGCCTGAAAGCCACGAATAGCTACTCTCGCGTTCCGATTCGCCCGACCACCAAGGCCGAGGGCGAGTCGTAGCGCGGTTGTTCAGGTGGGATGCTCTGCGAGACGTCACTCCCTTGCCGAGTCAGTGTCCTGCGTCCATTCTTCCCGGGCGGGCTGATAGAGGCGTCCCATTTCCTGCCAGAAACGGCGGGAAGCGTTGTGGAAATAGGCCACCAGTTCGTCGGGCGAAGCGTTGCGCGTTTCGCGGGCGACTCGATCCTGGAGTCGGTCCTTCATTTCGACGCAGCGCATGT
>SKZG01000097.1 GCA_007127495.1 Planctomycetales bacterium | reverse complement strand
TGGCCGACATCCTCACCCGGCGTCAGCCCACCGGTCCCGTGGCAATTTGCTGTGGCACGGGGAACAACGCGGGCGACGGGTTCGTGGTCGCCCGCCACCTTGACCTGCGCGGCACGGCCTGCCGCGTGCTGCTCTGGTCGAATCCCTCGGAGCTGCGCGGCGACGCGGCCGTCAACTTCCGCATTCTTCAAAGGACCGACGTGCCCGTTGAAATCTTCGCCGAAGGACACGACGCCGCCCGACTGGAATCCCTGCTGGAGGGGGCCACGTGGATTGTCGACGCTTTGCTCGGCACCGGCGCCCGGGGCAATCCCCGGGCACCGCTCGACCGCGTGATCGACCAACTCAATTCCTCCGGTGTACCTATTTTGGCGGTCGACCTACCGAGCGGGCTCGATTGCGAGACGGGCCTTCCCGGTTCTCCCACCATCCGCGCCGTCGAAACATGTACCTTCGTGGCGAGGAAGGCCGGCTTCGCCTCGCCCGAGGCCAAACCCTACACCGGCAGGGTGCATGTGCTCGACATCGGTGCGCCGCGAAAACTCATCGACCGCGTGCTGGCGTAACCGGCACGCGCGGGTCGCCCGCCTAGAACAAGTCGTCCAGGCCGGCGCTCTCTTCCCGCTGCAGCGGCGTCGTCCAAAAGTACACGGTACGCGATGTGCCGTGTTCGCCTTCCACGGTTTCGACCTTGTCGGGCTTGATGCCGCGCATGTCGAAAGCGTGCGACACAATCCGCGTTCCGGGCTTGAGCTTCTCAAGCTGCGGGATCAGCCGGACATTCAGTTCCGGCAGCAGGTACAGGGTAATCACGCTGGCCGGGGTCAGGTCCATCTCAAAAATGTCGGCTTCCTGGATTTCCACCAGATCTTCGACATTGTTCTCTTTCACGTTCTTACGTGATTCGGCCACGCGCTGCGGGTCGATGTCGACCCCGAGGGCCTTGGCGCCGTACCGCTTCGCGGCGGTAACAACAATCCGGCCGTCGCCGCAGCCCAGGTCATAAACCACGTCGTCGGCGGTTACCTCGGCCAATTCGAGCATCCGATCGACCACTTCCTGAGGGGTGGGCACAAAATGGACATCGGGTCGCCGGGAGGGCTCCCCATGCGACTCTTCGCTTAATTCGCCCGATTCCGACCACATGTCGTCGGGCAGATCGAATGGGCTGGCGGAATCGCCCTCGGTTTCAAACTCTTCGCCCAAGAGTCCTTCGGGATCCCCGAACGGGGCGTCGTCCGATCCGCTCATGTCGTCGGGGTCGGCGAAGGGGTCGTCCGATGTCCCCTCCGGATCGGTAAGGGATTCTTCGTCGTCCCAATCGGCCGCGTCGGGCGCGACGACGGCAGGTTCAGGAGGCGGGGCGGCCGGGTCTTGCTCCGGCGCGCACGACACGGCCAGCGTCAGGACGGAAAGCACCCCAGCGAACAGAAGCAACGTGGTTACAGTACGGGCCATCCAAACTGCACTTTCTCCCCAAAAGGGGCCAAAAGAAACGGTGACAGAAACCAATCGCTTTCTTTAGTGTATCCGATGCTTCGCCCATGTACCACCCCCGGCGGCAGCCTTTTTGTGGGAAAAAGCTAGTGCCATGAAACCGGCCCAACGCCTGACCTTGCCGACAAGGCCCTCGGTTCTTAGACTACGATGAAGCCTCCCGACAGACTTTGTAGCGGCACGGCGCAAGCCCAATGCCACTTACTTTGTAGCGGCACGGCGCGAGCCGTCCGGTATTACAGTCGGAAAACCGGGCGGCTCGCGCCGCTCCGCTAACAAAATGCCCCCAAATGGTCCCAAAGTAACTGGCATTCGGCCAGCCCCCAGCAACGCCCCGCTATCAGGGCATGACCGGCAAGGAGCCGATGATCACTACTGACGACAATCAGAAGACTCGTGGCCGCCTGAGGGCCTTTGCATACGTCGTGGCCGACAAAGCCGTGCAATATCGGGCCGTCATGAGCGCGTTCGTGGATGCCAAGACTCGCTTCTCCCTCCATTTGCGGCCCGAGGAAATCCTGGCGGCGATCGATTCCTCCGCCCTGCCCGAGCCCCTCGACGAGCCGTCGCTGGGCATCGTATTGGACCAGTTGTGCGAATGGGGCAATCTGCAAGCGTTCCAGGATACGGCCGACGTGGCCACCGTCGAGGAGTTCTACCGCCCCAGGTTCATCTACCAGCTCACGCCGGCGGGCGAGGGGGCTGAGCGGGCCATCGGCGTCTACTGGGACATCGTCCACAAGCCGGGGGAACTCCAGGCAGCCGCACTGGGCGATATTCGCGACCTCCTGCACCAAGTCCTCGAACTGGCCGCCGCCGAAAGCCCAGACGAAAGCAAGGTCCATTGGACGCTCCGCAATCTACGCGATCGATTCGACGAGTTGACCTCGCAGGCCCAGGCCTTCATGGGCAGCCTGCAGCGGACCATCGACCTGCAAGGCATCGACATCGAGGCGTTCGTCGCCTACAAGCAAACGCTGATCGACTACCTCGAACGGTTTCTCGGCCAACTGGTACTGGCTACGGTCGAGATTTCCGACGTCCTCGAGCGGATCGAGCGGCAAGGCATCGCAAAACTCTTGAAGGTGGCCGCCCACCGCGACCTGGTCGATTCGCTGGCCGCCACCGACGACGACCGGCGGCGGGCGCTGGCCGGCTGGCAGGCGCGCTGGGACGGCCTGCGCACGTGGTTCATCCACCGGCCCGACGTGCCGTCGCAGGCCGAGGTCCTTCGCGCCCGGGCACGCTCGGCCATACCCGCGCTGCTGACGGCGGTGGCGGCCATCCACGACCGGCGGGTGCAGCGGAGCGACCGGGTGGCCGACCTTCAGACGCTCGCCCGCTGGTTCGCGCAAACGGAAACCGACGCCGACGCCCATCGGCTATGGCGCGCGGCGTTCGGCCTCTCGCCGTCGCGGCATCTGCGGGTCGATGCGGAAACGCTGGCCCAGCGGGATCAGGAGCCGGTTCCGGCGAAGACGAGTTGGCTGGACGCGCCGCCGCTGCAAATCGCGCCGCGGCTTCGCAAGACGGGGCATTATACGCACCGCGGACCGCCCGGCCGCGTGGTCGACTTCAGTCGAGGGAAGGCCCGGCTGTCGGAATTGACGCGGCACGAGGCCGAGCAGGTCGGCGCCGCGCGGCGCCGGCTTGCGGCCGGGCGGCGCGTTCGCCTCTCCGAGCTTGGCGCACTGGACGCCGAGGAGTTCCGCCTCTTCCTGCACCTGCTGGGCGAGGCGCTTGCGCGGCAAACGCATCCGGGCGACACCGTCGGGGCCCTTTCGGCCGACGGCGCGCTGCAGATCCGTTTGGCCCCGTGCGAGGACGGCCTGACGGCTACGATCTCGACTCCCGACGGTACGTTCCTGGGCCGAGATCACCTGGTGGAGATTTGCGACACGCTTGTGCCAACGGGGACCGAAGAGTGACAAGCCCGCAGCCGACCGATCCACCGAACGCCGAGT
>SKZG01000477.1 GCA_007127495.1 Planctomycetales bacterium | reverse complement strand
GGTCGGCCATCGCACGGTCGAGGCCGCGGCCGAAGCGCTGAGCGTAGTCGAGTGCCTCGGCGCGGCCTCGTACATGTCGACGAACCGGTCGGCCATCGCACGGTCGAGGCCGCGGCCGAAGCGCTGAGCGTAGTCGAGTGCCTCGGCGCGGTGCTCGAGCCCGTAGCGAATGCTCTCGAGCAACAGTCGGTGGACGTCGGCGATGACCTCCGGGCCCAGGTCCTTGCGCAGCGCGTTCGCGCCCAGCGGCAGCGGCAGGCCGGTCTTGGCCGTCCACCATCGGCCCAAGTCGACAACCAGTTCGAGACGTTGCTCCGCATAGGTGAGCTGCCCTTCGTGAATCACCAGCCCGGCGTCGATTTTCCGTCCCTCGTACTCGCCCGCAGCGGCGACGTCGAGCGTTTGGTCGAAGGGCACCACAACGTGGCGGAAATCGGCGCCGAGGCAAATCCGCAGGGCCAGATAGGCCGTGGTCAAGGTGCCCGGCACGGCAATGGTCGCGTCGCGCAGCGCCTCCACGTTCAGCGCCTCGCGCGCGACCACCATCGGCCCGTAACCATCGCCCATGCTGGCGCCGCACGAACACAGCACGTAGCGGTCGGCCAGGTGGGCATAGGCGTGCAGGCTGACGGCCGTCAACTCCAATTCGCCCGAGAAAGCGCGGCGGTTGAGCGTTTCAATATCGACCAGCTCGTGCTCGAAGCGGTACGGACCGGTGTCGATCTTCTCCGACGCCAGGGCGTGAAACATGAAGGCGTCGTCCGGGTCGGGACTATGTCCGACGCGAATCAAGCGGCGGGAATCGGGCATGGCTCAAACCTCCAACGAGAATCCGCCGATGGGGAAGGCATCCGGTGCGCCGACGCCGGGCATGGGGTCCACCAGGGGCATGGGTGGCGGAGCGGGCGCCGGGCTCCAAGACGTTGCGGCGTCGGGTCGCGCCGCGCCCATCGTCTCACACACCTGCCGCCACGTTTCGCGTTCCACCTCGAGCACCCGGATGGCGTCGTTCAGCTTCGCCTCGTCGCGCTGCAGATCAGCTTCCAGCAGGCAACGGAAGAGGAACAGGTACACGCCGGCCGCTTGGGCGGCCAACGCAGGCTGCGCCTCGCGGTCGAGTGCGGCGAGCAACTCACCGGCAATCTCCTGGGCGCGGAGGAGCGCGCCGGAGGCCTCCACGTCCTGCTGCCGGCGCCAAAGCTGCTTAGCCCGCCCCGCCAGTCGCAGCGCCCCTTCGATGAGCATCAACTGCAATTTCTGCGGGGAGGCAGTCGTCACTTCCGTGGCCAGGTAGCCGTCGCGCGCCGAAGGGTCCATATCCGTCCTTTCCGTGGATGAGGCCGCGCCGCGTGGCGGCGGCCCAGGGTTCAATCGTTCCGTCTTGCCGAGACCAGCGGGGGAATCGGCTGCAAGTTCTCGATGGCGCCAAGTTGTGTTTGCATCCGCCCGATGGCCAGCTCCATACGGTACATCTGCAACAGCAGCCGCTCGCGCTCGACGTCCAACCGCTTTGTCATGGCCTCGATCCGCTGCTCGTTGCGCGCGACGTGGTCCCCCAGCGTCTTGGCGCGCTGCATCAGCAGCGAGAACTCGCCGGTGGCAACCCGGTCGATCGCCCCCTTGAAACGAGCGGAGACACCGGTTTCCGATTCCGTGAAGAACTGGCGCACGGCCTCCGGATTGGCGTGCAGGGCGTCGCGCAGCCGCTGCTCATCGAACTGCAAGCTGCCGTCGCTCTTCAGCGAGAGGCCCACCTCGGCCAGGGTGCGGTGCGCCCCAGCGCCCGGAAACGTGCCCGAGAGGAGCCGGGACAGTTCATTGCCGAGCCTCAGGGCCGCCGTATCGCCGGTGAGCAGGGCCCGCTCGTTCGTATTCGTGTTGTAGGCCGTCAGCTCAGTGAACCGCCCGCGAAACTTGTTGTACGATTCGGCCATGTTCTTCACCGCGGCCACCAGATCGGTGTGAGTGGGCTCGACGGAAATGTTCACGGCCTGCCCGGTCGCCTGGACGATCTCGAGGGTGGCGCCGGGCAGCACGTCGGTGAAACGGTTCGTGGGCGACGAAGCCAAGATGCCCAGCCCTGCCGCCGCGCCGCCGTATTGCAGCACGGCGTCCTGGGCGCGGACGGTCTGTTGGAAATCCAGGTTCAGGTTCGAGGCGTCGACCACCAGCGACCCCTGGAAGCCCGACTGCCGGCTCGTCAGCGCCAGGCGATGCGGGCGCGAGGTGCCGTCAGCGAACGTTGTGGCCGTCACACCAACCCCCAATGCGTCGATCGTCGTACGCAGGTCGTCCAGCGAGTCGTTCACGTCCAGCTCGATGACGCGGGTCATCGAACCGTCAATGGCCTGCGCCGGCTGGCCGCCGACGTCCACTTCAACCGCCTCGCGCAGCAGGCCCAGGTCGCGGGCGGTGGTCGTGCTGCCCTCTTGGATCGTGAGCGTGCCGGCCCCGCCGCTGGGGTCGCTTATGCGGATACCGTCGCCCGTCGGGTTCAACTCGGCCACAACGTCGAGGTTCAACTGGTTGACGGCCTTGATCACATCGCCGACCGTCCGGATGTCGTCGCGGCGCAGGTCGAGCGTGGCGTGCCGGCCGAACGAGTCGGTGATGGTGAAGGTCCCCAGCGCCACGCCCATGCCGCCGTTGAGGCCGGCAAGTGGGGTCTGGCGGGCGACCACTTGCAAATGCATATCGCCGCTGTTGACGGTGGTGACCGTATCGTCGACGGCGATGCCGAGCTTCGTGGCCGTTTCCAGTCCGTCGGCAGCGTCGGCCACAATCAGGGGGCTCGCCTCTGAGCCGCTGGTGTCGAGCAGTTCGATGCCGTTGCGCGCCTGGTTGACGCGGGCGGTAACGCTCACGGCGGCCTGGTTGATGCGATGGACGACTTCCTCGAGCGTTTCGGCGCCGGCCAGGTCGACGGTGTCGATGGCGCCGGCCCGGTCGGTCAGGAGGATTCCGCCGAGTTCGCCGAAGCCCGCACCGCCGCCCAGGCTCGACAGCAGGACCGACTTCAAGCCGCCCAGTAGCCGCCGGCCGTGGATGGTATCGTCGTTTTCGACCGCCCGGTCCAGCCCCAGGTGCCCAAGCGCCGTCGAGCCGTTGACGGCCGAGAGGCTGAAGTCGACCTCGCCTTCGGTCAGGTCTTGCACGACAAGCCGGTCGCCGTCCACTTCGCAAATCTCGGCGTGGAGTTTTCCCGGCGCGACCGCATTGATTTTCGCGAGGATCTCGCCGAGTGTGAACTGCTTTTCCACCTCGGCGCCTCCGGGAATGACCTCCCAGAAGTCGATCTCGCCGGTCGTGCCGTCGCGGAGGGTGAAGGCGATGTCGGGCAGGGCCTTATTGACGTCGACCCCGTTGCCGTCGTTCAGGGCGGCGAGGTCGAGGTCGCCGAACAGTCGGACGATGTCTTGGCCGTCGGCCACGGAGGCGGCGGCATCGATACCGGCCAGCCCCAGCGAG
>SKZG01000346.1 GCA_007127495.1 Planctomycetales bacterium | reverse complement strand
TCTGAAGGCGGCGATGGTCGGGTACGCCATTCTCGGATGCCCGGGAACGAGCCCCTCGCCGCCCGCCGCCTGCCACGAGAATGGCGTTGCCCCGGCCAGCCTGGTCCAGCCGATCGGCGAGCCAGTCGAGCGGGACATAGGCGTTTCGCGGCAGGTGTTGAATAGCCTGCAAGCCGAACCGGCCGAGGCCTTCATTCGACACGATGGCGGCGACCTCCAGCCGCGAGGTGCCGACCGTTTCATGCCGCCGGCCCAGTGGGCTTTCCGCGGGAATGTCTCCCGGCTGCGGCAGTCGCAGCAGGACCGTGTCGCCCACGTCGACCCCCAGCGCATCGGCCGCTGCGCGGTTGAGCACAACGCGGCGCGGCCCCCAGCCGCGGGGAACGGTCTCGGTCCTCGTGGCGAGAGTAACCTGCCGATCCGACCCTGCCATGTTGTCGCGTAGCGGCGACGGGCTTGCCTCGCCCGCGCCGTGGCCCAACCGCCAAAACCGTTCGTCGCAGCCCACCAGGTTCACGTCGTTGATGCGCGCGGGATGGTCCGGATCGGCATTTTGCAGGCCGGCTTCCAGGAGGATGGCCGGCACGGCGGCGTCAAAAGTATGCGGAAATTCGGGCGCGGCGGCCAGTTCGTTGGCCAGTTCCCACCGGAAGAACCGGTCGCTCAGCAGCACGTGCTCGACGCGGCCTAGTCGGTCGAGCACCAGGTAGCGGAGGCTGCCTCGCATGGAGTCGCCTACCAGCAGGGCACCCGTGAGTACCGCGGCGGCAACCGCCACGCCGGCGCCCACGGCAAGGTGCGTGCGCCAGTAGTGGCGAAGCGAGGCAAGGATCAGACGAAATGCCGACATCGTGGTTTCTCTACGCACCGCTAGGTTTCAAGCGGCCTCAGGGTTCCATCGTCCAACTCGAACTGTTGCGACATCAGGCCGGCCAGTCGTTCGCTGTGGGTCACCACGAGCAGGATCATTTGCTCCTGCTCGTGCAGCGCGAGTAGCAATTCCCCGATTCGCTCCGCGGTGGTCCGGTCCAGGTTGCCGGTGGGTTCATCGGCCAGCAGGAGCGCGGGGCGGCAGATGAGCGCGCGGGCCAGCGCCACGCGCTGTCGTTCGCCGCCGGACAGTTCCGCCGGCCGGTGTTCGAGCCGATGGCCGAGTCCCACGCGTTCGATCAGATCGCGCGCCCGGTCGATGCTCTCGCGCGAGGTGCTGCCGGCCGCAACCGTCGGCACCAACACGTTTTCCAGCACCGTGCATTGGGGCAGGAGGTGATGATCCTGAAAAACGAATCCGATTTGCTCGTTGCGGAACGCGGCAAGGCGCGGTTCATCGAATCCTGCCGGATCGAGGCCGTCCAAGAGGATGCGTCCGGACGTGGGCTGCTCCAGCGTGCCGATGATGCTCAGGAGCGTGCTTTTGCCCGACCCGCTCGGCCCGACAATGGCAACGGCCTTCTCGGCGCTTGCGGAAAACGACACGTCGCGCAGCACGGTGAGGCGGTCGGCGCGTGTCGGGTAGTCTTTGGCGAGATGCTCGACTTGTAGCTGGGCCATAGTGCGTGCAACGTGCGTAGTGGACGGAGCGCTGACTGGGGGCTCCTTTTCAGGTCTTCCGTTTCCAGGTGCAGACAGCCTTTGTTTCAGGGACGGCACACGGCGTGTGCCTACTACATTAGAGCGGCCTGCACCCAGAAACGGAAGAGCCTTCTTTTCTCATCCTACGCCGGATGGGCTCGCACGGGAAGGGGCCGGGCCGTACGGCGGGCTACGCCGCAAGCAACGCCGAGGCGGCGATACCGTAAAAGGTGTACTCGACGTCGGGGCGCTCGTCGTAGGTTGCGGCGAGGAATCCGCCGTGCGGCAACGCCAAGGAGTTCACGAAGTGCCGGGCGGCGGCGGCGTCGAGGTGACCGCTCTTTCCCACGTCGTCAAGGGCTACCATGCCGGTGAAGGTACTGAGCAGATCGGCGGCGGGTACGGCCGCATGCGCCCGAAGCCCGCCCTGCGCACTTTGCATGGCGCCCAGAAACCGGGCCGCGCCGTCGCAGAGCCGTTCGTCCAGCGCGTCGACCATGCGCAGCAATGCGACGGCCGCCGCGGTTGGGTTCACGCCGCTACGATGCATGACAGGAAGCTCGACAAAGCCGCCGTCCTCCCGTTGCCGTGCCAGAAGCATTGCAGCGATTTCCTGGGCATCTCCGGGCGGCAAGCCGACCATCTCGCGGCATAGGGCTGCCAGGAACGTGTGGTAGGTGCTGCTCACGCCGCTGCGCGCGCTCTTGGCCACGCCGCCGTCGGGGCAGCGGCGCGGATCGAGCACCTGCTCGACGAGGCCGGCCGGCTCCAGCCCGGCGTCGGTCAAGCAATCGCCGCCGCCGGCCGCCTCGATCAGTACGGCCGACGAGAGCAGCGCAAACAGTTCGACGGCCCCCGCCGGCTGGCCGGCGCCGGCGGCCAGGAACGCGCCCGCGCGGCGGGCAAGGTCGGCGTCGAGTTCACCAAGAATGAGCAGGCCGCGCAGGGCGAAGCTCGTGTAGTACGGGTCGCCGCTTCCCGCTCGGCCGGGGAAACCGCCCTCGGGCCGCTCAGCGCCGCGCAGGAACGCGGCGTGGCGGCATCGGACGTCTTCGGGAAGCGCCGCCGCGGCGCGGCTCAGCCGAAAAGTGAGTTCTGGAAGGTAGGGCATCGGATCACCATTGTCAGGTTGGCGCGAATCGTTCTCTCCGCCGTGAGCAAAGGGGCGGTCCCCATTACCGCAGCGTCCGTTGGTACAGCGCGACGGTTCGGGCGGCCATGGTCGCCGCATTGTATTGTTCACAAACGGCCGTTCGTGCGCGGCGGCCACATGCGGCGGCAAGTGCCGGGTCGCGCAGCATCGCGGCAATGGCCTCGGCCAGCAAGGCGGCGCTTCCCGGCTCGTGGAGCAGCCCGCCTCCGGTATCTTCGACCAGCTCGACGAATACTCCATGATGCGGCAGCACCGCCGGAACGCCGGCAGCCCATGCTTCCAGGACCGGCAACCCTTTGCTTTCCGGCAGCAGCGTCGGCAGGCTGAAGAGGTCGAATGACTGGAGGAGTGTCGTTTTTCCCGCCCGGTCCGGAGCCCCATGGTAATGGAAACGGTCGGCCAGACCGACTGTCGCCATACGGTGCTCCACTTCGGTCAGGTAAGGCCGATCGGCGGGGTCGAGGTATCCGGCGGCATGGAGTTCGACCGGCCGCAGGGAGGCGTCCGTGGCGAGCAGCCCGACCGCCTCGGCCAGCAGGTGCAGCCCTTTTTCAGGCGCGATGCGCGAGAAGAAGCCCACCCGGAACGGCCCCCCGGCGGCCGGTTTCGGCCCGGGCGCCGGCGGGTCGGCCCCGTGCGCAACGTGGATCCCCGGTGGAATCACGTCTATCGATTCCCCAGGGAGTGCAAGCCGCTCGGCCATGGCGCCGGCAAAGTACCGGCTCAAGGCGATCCGTGCATCGAGGCCGGCGGCGCGCTCGCGCAGCAGGCGCCACGCCTCCTCGCGGTGCGGCGGGGGTAGCTTGTCGAGGAAGGCGTCTTCCCCGGTCAGCGAGCAGACGACCGGAATGCGCAGACGCCGCTGAATGGCCGGCGCCACGCCGGTCAACAGCGCGTTGTTCAGGTGGATCACATCCGGCCGTAGCGTGTGGTCGAGCAGGTGAAGGAGCTTTTCGAGTTCCTTGCGCTGCCGGCCGTCCTCGCCGCGCAGCATGGACACGGTCAGCGGGCCCAGCTCGCTTGGGCGCGTGGTGGCGCTTCGCCGTGTCAGCCAGCGGAGCAGGGCAGGGCGGTCCAGCAGGCGGTCGAACATCCACGGTGTGCGCTGAAACAGCGACCATCGCTGTTGGAGGTAGACGTTCACCCCCCCGAACGCCACGTATTCGAGGCTTTCACTGTCGGCATCGGTGCGTAGCGGCGCATACATGGGCAGCAGCATCGCGTCGGTTCCCGCTTCGCGCAGCGCGGCCACCAACGCGTTGCCATGCAAGCAACTGCCGCAGTACATGCCGCCCGCTCCGGCCACCAGGTGGACAATCCTCATCGCTGCCATGCGCACGACGTTACCGCCCGTCGATGGCGGTGTCAAGGAGTCCCCATAGCAGGGGGCTTGAAGCAGATGTTTTTCGAGTCTGCCCCCGGTTGCTGGACGTGACGAAGCTCGATAGAATGCGACGAATTCCGAGTCTCGGAGAGACTCGGCCACAAGGTCGTCGGTAAGATTGTTTCTGCCGCTCGCCTAATGGCGAGCGGGGCGTTTGATTACCCCCGAAGCAAATTAACAAACTTCACAATGAAGAGCTGAAAAGGAGTAGGACTGCGATGACAGAAAAGAAATGCGACTTTGGTCTGGTCGGGCTAGCCGTGATGGGCGAAAACCTGGCCCTGAACGTCGAAAGCCGCGGCTATAGCGTGGCCGTGTTCAACCGAACGGTGAGCAAGGTGGATGACTTTATGGCAGGGCGGGCTGCCGGAAGGAACTTTGTCGGCGCCCATTCGCTCGAAGAACTGGTCCAGAGCCTGGCAGCCCCGCGGAAGGTCATGCTCATGGTCAAAGCGGGGGCGGCGGTTGACGACTTCATTGAGCAGCTCATTCCGCTGCTCGCGCCCGGCGACATCATCATCGACGGCGGCAACACGCATTTCAGCGAGACGGAGCGGCGGACGAAATACGTCGAGTCGAAGGGCCTGCTGTACATCGGCACGGGCGTTTCCGGCGGCGAGGAAGGCGCGCTGAAGGGCCCGAGCATCATGCCCGGCGGAAGCCCCGACGCCTGGCCCATCGTCAAGCCCATCTTCCAGGCCATCTCGGCGAAGGTCGGGCCGAACAACGACATCCCCTGCTGCGAGTGGATCGGGCCGCGCGGCGCCGGGCACTACGTCAAAATGGTCCACAACGGCATCGAATACGGCGACATGCAACTGATTTGCGAGGCCTACTGGATGCTCCGCAACGCCCTCGGGATGGGCAACGACGAACTGTACGAAGTGTTCGCTGAGTGGAACCGCGGCGACCTGGACAGCTACCTGATCGAAATCACCCGCGATATCTTCAGTGTGAAGGACCCCGAGGGCGACGGCCACCTGGTCGACAAGATTCTCGACACGGCCGGCGCGAAGGGGACCGGCAAGTGGATGAGCCAACTGGCGCTCGACCTGGGCGTGCCCAGCACCCTGGTGACCGAGGCGGTGTACGCCCGGTGCCTTTCGGCGATGAAGGACGGGCGGGTTCGGGCGAGCAAGGCACTGAAGGGCCCCTCGGCCAAGTTCCGCGGCGACCGGCAGAAGTTCATCGAGGAGATTCGCCAGGCCCTGTACGCCTCGAAAATTTGCAGCTACGCGCAGGGGTTTGTGCAGATGCAGGCGGCGGCGAAGGAGCACGACTGGCCGCTGGACTTCGGCTCCATCGCCCTGCTGTGGCGTGGCGGCTGCATCATCCGCGCCGTGTTCCTCCAGCGTATCAAGGAGGCGTTCGACAAGAAGCCGGACCTGGAGAACCTGCTGCTGAACCCCTACTTCAAGAGTGCGGTTCGCAAGGCCCAGACCTCATGGCGCCACGTCTTGGTCACCGCCGTGCGGCTGGGCATTCCCACGCCCGCGTTCGCCACGGCCCTGGCCTACTACGACGGCTATCGGAGCGAGCGCCTGCCGGCCAACCTGCTGCAAGCGCAGCGCGATTACTTCGGGGCCCACACGTACCACCGGGTGGACAAGCCGGGCGAGGGTCCGTTCCACACCGAGTGGCTTCAGCTTCGACGATAAAGCCGCGCGAAAGGCACGGTCCCATTTTCGCGGCGATGGATCCGCTGTCAGGAGATACGCTGTTTCCGCCGCGAAAATCGGGACAGCCCCATAAGGAGAGATCGATGTCCGCAGAATACCTGCAAAAGATGTTCGGGCTCGGCGGCAAGACGGCCGTCGTCATTGGCGGCGGCGGCGTGCTGGGCGGCGCGTTGGTGCGCGGGCTGGCCGGCGCCGGCGCCCACGTGGTCGTGGCCGACCTGGTCGACCAGATGTGCGCCGACCGCGTGGCCGAGGTCGAGGCCGCCGGCGGCAAGGCGCGCGCCTGCATCATCGACGTCACGCGGCGCGAGTCGCTCGAGAACCTGCTGGCCGAGGCTCGGAAGATTTCCGGCCGGGTCGATATTCTCGTCAACTGCGCCGGCGTGAACCACGGCAGCCCGTTCCTCGAACATTCGGTGGAACAGTGGGACCGCGTCATGGCCATCAACCTGAAGGCCGTGTTCGAGGCGTGCCAGGTGTTCGGCGCGCACATGGTCGAGGCCGGCGGCGGCGCCATCGTCAACATCGGCAGCGTCACCTCGCACCTGCCGCTTTCGCGCGTGTTCGCCTATTCCGCCTCGAAGGCCGCAGTGCTGAACCTGACGCGCAACGTGGCCGATGAGCTGGCCGTGAAGCACGTGCGGGTGAACGCCATTTGCCCCGGCTTCTTCCCGGCCGAGCAGAACCGTAAGCTGCTCGACCCGGAGCGGATCGACCGTATCATGCACGGCACCTCGATGCGCCGCTTCGGCGAGCCGGACGAATTGGTCGGGGCCCTGCTGTTGCTGGTTTCGGAGAAGGGCGCCGGGTTCATCACGGGTACGCATGTGAACGTCGATGGCGGGTTCACCGCTGCGTGGTTCTAGGGAGTCCCGCCGCGAGTGCAAAACGCTCGGCCTTCCGCCGGCGGAAAACGGCAACGCGTTGGAGCAACGGCCATGGCCCAAACGATCGTCATTTTCGGTGCTTCGGGCGACTTGACCAGCCGCAAGCTGATTCCCGCACTCTACGAATTGTATCGCAAGGGGCGGTTGCCCGAGGCCACGCGCATTGTCGGCTTCTCCCGGACGCCGTTCAGCGACGATGCTTGGCGCGAGCAATTGAGGCAATCGACCGTTCGGTTTGTCGGGGCCGACTTCCGGCCCGACGTTTGGGATACGTTTGCGCCGTCCATTCGATATCATCCGGGCGATATCGGCCGCCGCGAAGATTTCGAATCGCTGAAGTCGTACCTGGCCGCCTGGGAAGGCGAGGGGGGCGCGGCGCGCGTCTACTACCTTTCCACGGCGCCGAAGTTCTACGAGCCGGCCATTGCCCAACTGGGCGCCGCCGACATGGTGGTCGAGAAGCAGCACGCGCGCCGCGTGGTTATCGAAAAGCCGTTCGGGGTGGACCTGGAAACCGCCGGCCGGCTCAACGCCCATGTCCATACCGTGTTTGACGAGAGTCAGGTGTACCGGATCGACCATTACCTGGGCAAAGAAACCGTCCAGAACGTGCTCGTGCTACGGTTCGCCAACGGCATTTTCGAGCCGATCTGGAACCGCAACTACGTCGAGCACGTGCAAATTACCGCCGCCGAGGAAACCGTCGTCGGCCGGCGCGGCGCGTATTACGACGACGTAGGTATCCTGCGCGATATGTTCCAGAACCACCTCTTGCAGCTTCTCACGCTGACGGCCATGGACCCGCCCGCAAGGTACGAGGCCGAGGCCATTCGCGACGAGAAGGTGAAGGTCCTGCGCGCGGTGCGGCACATGGCACGCGGCGACGTCGCGAGCCACACCATCCGCGGCCAGTATCGCAAGTACCGCGATGAGCCGGGCGTGCCCGCGGAAAGCGAGACGGCCACCTTCGGCGTCGTGAAATTGCACGTGGACAACTGGCGATGGCAGGGCGTGCCCTTCTTCCTGCGCAGCGGCAAGGCCATGTCGTGCCAGACCACGCAGGTGGTCATTCAATTCCGCCGCGCCCCGCACATGCTGTTCGACCTGGGCCCTGACAGCGGCCACGAGGCCAACCGCCTGGTCCTCCAGGTGCAACCGGCCGAGGGAATTCAACTGCACTTCCACACCAAGGTACCCGACGAGGGCATGAAACTGCGCCTGACGGATCTGAGCCT
The DNA here is from genome assembly GCA_007127495.1 of Planctomycetales bacterium. Lineage (GTDB taxonomy): Bacteria > Planctomycetota > Planctomycetia > Pirellulales > Thermoguttaceae > PWXP01. Next base: position 4,793 of record SKZG01000346.1, on the reverse strand, counting down.
CCGGTTCAAGGAGAAGTTCCGCAGCACCATGCCCGAGGCCTACCAGCGGCTGCTGCTGGACGTCATGCAGGGCGACGCGAGCCTGTTCTCCCGCGCCGATGAAGTCGAACTGGCCTGGGGCATTATCGACCCGATCCAGCAGGCGTGGCAGGACGGCGACGGACCGCCCCTTTCGCTCTACGAGGCGGGTGGATGGGGGCCCCCAAATGCCACCGAATGGATGGAACGCCAGAACCACAATTGGTTCGACGTGTGCCCGGTGCTGAAGTAGCGGGTTTGGGCTCTCGCAATCGGTGTTCTCGCTTTTTCTGGCTCTTCCGTTTCTAAGTGCAGGCCGCTTCATTGTAGTAGGCACACGCCGTGTGCCGTCCCTGAAACAAAGGCTTTCTGCACTTAGAAACGGAAGAGCCCTTTTTTTCCGAGCGGCTGCGGGACGCTGCTCCGGACCGTAGCCAACTGCTGTACGAAATCCCGGCTTCGTGGCCACTATTACCAGTAGAGGACCACAACACCCCGTATTACGAGAAAGCTTGCCATGCGACTGACACTTCGCACCATGCTGGCCCACATGGACGGAATCCTGGAGCCGGAAGACGACGAGGATATTCGTAAAAAGATCGCCGATAGCGAGTTCGCCACCAACCTGATGCACCGCATTCGCGACGTGGTGCGCCGACTTCGGCTTGGCGCGCCCGGCTCAGCGGGCCGCACTCCGGCGTTGGACCCAAACACCGTGGCCGACTATCTCGACAACGCACTTCCCGACGACCAGGTTGCCGACTTCGAAAAGGCCTGCCTGGAATCGGATGTGCAGTTGGCTGAGCTGGCGGCCGCACATCAGATTCTCACTCTGGTGCTGGGCGAGCCGGTCGAGATCGAGCCGGCCGCTCGCCAGCGTATGTACCAGTTGCCCCAACTGGCCGTCGGCGCCAAGGAGGTGGCCGAGGTTCGGCGGCGCGAGAAGCCTTCCGTGCCCGACTATTTGCGCGAACCACCGCGGAGGCGTTGGAAACTGCGGGCCGGCGCCATCTTGGCGGTTGCCGCCTGCGCGATCCTGGCCGCCTTGGCGGTCACCGGCGGTTTGGACCCATGGCTGGAGCGGGCAGGCTTGCGACCGGCTGCGCCGGAGGTCGCCGGCGTACCGCACGCGCCTGACGATCGTGCCCCCGCCGTGGAACGCGAACTGGAGGATCGGGCGCCGCGGGAGGAAATCGCGAGGCCGGAGCCCGCTACGGAACCCGGCGTCGAGCCGGCCGAACCTCCCGCCGAGGTTTCACCTCCAGCCGAACCGGCCCCGGTCGAGCCGCCCGCCGACGTGGCGCCGGTCGAGCCACCGCCGCTAGACTTTTCCCCGCCCGACGACGCCCCGGAACCCGCGCCCCTGCCTGACGATACTGCGGAACCCGCACCGTTGCCCGACGACGCCCCGGAACCGGCGCCGTTGCCCGACGACGCGGCGGAACCGGCGCCGTTGCCCCCACCGATACCGGAAGTGCCGGGCGTTGCGGAGCACGATGCCGGCCCGGAGGCGCTCCCCGGCGAGACGGCCATCGCGACGCCTCGCCCTCCGGCTCCCATGCCGGAGGGTACGATTCCCGGTGTGTTGGATCCCGCGGCGCCGGCTCCTCGCCCCGAGCAACCTCCTCGCGCTGAGCATCCGGAGGGGCCGCCCGTCGGGCGCTTGGTGTCGGATCGCCAGTTGCTGCTGCAATTCGACTCCTCCGCGGGCGAATGGGATCGGGTGGCGATGCAAATGGGTGTCAAGCCGGACGCGCCCGTGCTGGCTCTGCCCACGTACCGTCCGGTGGTCGCACTATCGGCCGGAGCAACGGTGCAACTTGTCGGCGCGGCCGAGGCCAAACTGCATCCGGCCGATGACGAAGGCCTGGCCGGCGTGGAGGTCGCCTATGGACGCCTGACGATGCACACCCTCGGGCAGGCCGGACTGCAAATCCGGATGATCTTTGGCGAGCGGTCGGGTACGATGACGTTTGCCGAAGCCGAGTCGGGCCTGGCTCTTGAGGTCTATCGACTCGTCCGCCCCGGCGACGACCCGGAAAGCGGCACGGCGCCTCTGTTGGCGAACCTATGGACCAGGCGGGGCCGGGTCGTATGGCAGGCCGACGGCGGCCGGCCGGTCGAGGTAGGCGCCGGCGAGCACATTTCGCTGGGATCGGCCGTTTCGGGGCCTCTTGAACCCCGCCTGGCGCCGCCGCCCGATTGGGCTGCCGAGGACCAGTCGAGTTTTCTTGACCGGCGCGCCTCCGTCGTGCTGGCCGATGAGATTCGCCTCGACCGCCCCGCGGCCCTGACGTTGCACGAGGTCGCCGCGGCCCACCGCCAGCGCGAGGTGCGCTGGCTGGCAATCCGGTGTCTCGGCCATCTCGGCTACTTCGATCCCATGGTCGCCGTGCTCGATCAAGAGGATGCCAAGACGGTGTGGTTCGAGTACCTCGACGAGCTACGCGCGGCCCTGTCCCGCGATCGGCGGCTGGCTGCCGCCGTGCGCCACTCGCTCCAGAAGCAATACGGCGCCGACGCAGAGCCGCTCTACCGGATGCTCCGGGGGTATTCGGAAGACGACCTTCGCAACGACGCGGCCGCCGAACTCGTCGAAGCCCTGGAGCATGACCGCCTTGCCGTCCGCCTGTTGAGCTTCTGGAACCTTCGCGAGATCACCGGGCTGGGGCTGTTCTATCGGCCCGAGTATCCGGCCGCCAGGCGGCAGCAGCCGGTTCAACGCTGGCGCGAACGACTTGCCTCCGGCGAGATTGTCCGAAAGGCCGAGCAACAACGCGCGATCGAGTGATCGGGCGGTTCCTCGAGAACGGTTGCCTCGCCAAAGCTTACCGGTTGTTCGAGCGCCGTCGCGAGCCGGCGCAGAAAGCGGCGACGGTCCATTTCAACCGCGCCGAATTGGCCGGTATGTGGTGTCCACTGCTGGATGTCGAAGAGGGTATAGCCCCGGCGGCACAGGTGGCATACAAGATGGACCAACGCCACCTTCGAGGCGTCGCGTTCCGCGTGGAACATCGACTCGCCCGCAAACATGCCGCCCAGGGCGACCCCATAGACACCGCCGGCCAGTTGTCCCTCGCACCACACCTCGACACTGTGTGCGAAGCCCAATTCATGCAGGCGCCCGTAGGCGCGGCGCATGCCCGGCGTGAGCCAGATGCCTTCTTGGGGTCGGCGCACTTGCGCGCAACGGCGAATCACCTCGGGAAAGCAGCGGTCGGCGGTTGCCGTGAATCGGCCGCTATGCACCGTGCGCCACAGGCGTCGAGGCACGTGAAAGGCGTCCAGCGGGATGATGGCGCGCGGGTCCGGCGACCACCAGGGCACCAGGTCATCGACGTTGCCCATCGGCCACGGGAAGATGCCATGGCGATAGGCGTCGAGAAGCCTTTCAGGCGAAAGGTCGCTGCTGAGGCCGACCAGCCCTTCCGGCCCGGCCTCCTCAGCGGGTGGAAAGAAACGCGATGGCGGAAGGATGGGCATGATATGGTTTCCTGACCGTTCCCGGGCCGGCCGGGGACTGGTCCATTTTTCGGCCAACAGGCGCTATCTTTAGGGAAAGCCGATGCCCGAAAACATGGACCTGTCCCCTTACCGGCCGAAGGGGACAGTCCCCCGCAGACGGTTGCCGTCAATCGTAGCGCCAATAGCGAAGTATACACCAAACGGCGCGGAAGCCGTCTCGCAGCCCGATCTTCTTGCCTGCCGCGTACGTGCGCCCGCGGTAGCTGATACCGACCTCGGCCACGCGATAGTCGCGTCGCGCCACCTTGGCCGTCAACTCGGGTTCGATACCGAAGGCCCGCTCCTTCAGCGTCGGTCGAATCGCCTCGACGACCTCCCGCCGGAACACCTTGTAGCAGGTTTCCATATCGGTCAGGCTCAGGCCGGTCGTCAGGTTCGACAGCATCGTCAGCGCTCGATTTGCCAAGGCATGCCCGAAATACAGCACGCGATGCGGAACGGCAGTCGAAAACCGGCTTCCGTACACGACGTCGGCCCGGCCTTCGAGAATGGGCCAGACGAGGCGTGGGTATTCGGCCGGGTTGTACTCCAAGTCGGCATCTTGGATGAGCACGACTTCGCCCGTGACGTGCTGGAAGCCCGTGCGCACTGCGGCGCCCTTGCCTTGGTTCCGATCGTGTCGGATCACCGTCACATCAGGGGCCTTGCCGTCGGCCGTCCACTGCGCGAGCAACTCGCCGGTTCCGTCGGTGCTCGCGTCGTCGACGACCACGATTTGGACGGTGCATGGATGCAACCGAATGCGGCGAATCACCTCCTCGATCGTATCCCGCTCATTGTACACCGGCACGATCACCGAAAGCCGCAAATCGGCCGGAAGCGGGGCGAGGCCCATCTGCCGGGCACCGTGGGCTTCGGCCGGAACATGCTCCCAGCCTGGATCGTCGTGCTTCTGAACGTCGGGCATTGAGGATTGGATACCTTCCGCAAACGAATTGCATCGGCTCGCTACTGCTGTCAATTCAGCAAGGTTACGATCAGGCCCACCCCGCACCAGCCATTCTGTACCTCTGCTGTGGGGGCATGGTTCCGAAGGCGCACCGCCCCCAACTGTTCCATAGACGGAGGCAGGTGTCAACCCCCGTTACGCGCACCGCCGTTCACTCCGTGACTCCGCACTGGGTTGCAAGAGTGCCCCCATGCACGAGCGGGGCACACGAGCGGAGCCGCGGGCTTGACGAGGCCATGGGGTCTTGGCTAGACTGGGCATGCGTTACGGCTTGGGGAGATAGCGCTTCCAACCGCATTCG
>SKZG01000063.1 GCA_007127495.1 Planctomycetales bacterium | reverse complement strand
CGTTGCTGATGCGCGTGCTGGTCAGCCGACCGGTACGCTGGAGAATGTCGCGCAGCCTCTCTCGCAGCTCGGCCCGCTCGCTGAACTGTTCGGCCAGAATGTGGCCGGCGCCAAGCAGGGCATCGGCGCCCGTGGGAACTTGCCGGTCGGGATTGGCGAAATCGGCGGCCCGGGCGTCCAGATCGGCACAGAGGGGATCGGCGTTGAGTATCTCGCGGGCGAGCGGTTCCAGCCCACGCTCCCGCGCCTGTGTGGCCAAGTTCTGCTTCCGCGGCTTAAACGGCAGGTAAAGGTCTTCGAGCCGCTTCGAGGTGGTCGCGTCGAGAATCTCTTCGGCAAGCCCTTCGGTCAGCTTTCCCTGCCCGTGGAGCGAACGGAGGATCGTTTGCTTCCGGTCGGCAAGCTGGCGAAGCTTGTCCAGCCGGCCCTGAATGTGCCGGATTTGCTCTTCATCCAGCCCCCCAGTCTGGTCCTTTCGGTAGCGGGTGATAAAGGGAACCGTGTTACCCTCGTCGAGCAGCTCGACGGTCGCCTGCACCTGCCGGAGCGGGATTCTCAGCCCGCGGGTAACGTGCCTAAGATCGATAGTGACGGTGGGTAGCATACAGTAGCCCCGTTCGTCCGAGGCCAGCCCGGAGCTTTGGACAATCCGGCGAGTCCGATCGACCCGCGCCTTGGTGACGCCCATTGGCGCGTGGAAGTGCATCGACGCGCAAGGCGGCAAAAATGGCATTTTCCCCAAAATAGATCAAACCCACAAGGTACCCACTGCCGATACAGGAGGACGTCAGGCAGGGTGGGCACCCAACCCATAGGAATTTGCTACCATGCGGCCAACCCATCTTCGTGTTTATTACGGTCCTCAGGACGCTTCCGGAGCCATCGGCGTTGAGGAGCAGACTTCGCAACGCGAGAGCGTGACCGTGCCTCTTGCCGATGTGTTGCCGCTGCTGGCTGACGCAGTCCAATCGCAGCGCACGTGGCTGAGCGACTTCCGCGATGACGAAATCACCATCTCCATGGACCTTTACGAGGTCCTCCTAGCTTACCAGCATTACCGCCGCCCCTCGGCATAGCTCGCTCGGGGTCTCAACATTCCTGGCGGGTGCCGCTCGTGCGGCTTGCGCGCATGTGCCCGCTGCCCCATGCGTTTTCCGTTGTGTGCGTAGCGTGTGAAGGCTGCGTATCTTTTTCCGCTCTTCCGTTTCTGGGTGCAGACTGCTTTTCCTGGGGACGGCACAGCGGCGTGTGCCTACTACATTACGCGGCGGCCTGCACCCAGAAACGGAAGAGCCTCTTTTTCCAGTGCTTGGGCCAAACGCTTGGGCGCCAGGCCTGCCAGCCCCGACTTCGCGAAGAGCCGGTGCTGTAGCCCAACCGCCCACCGTGGTGGTCTATTTGCCTTGGGGATAGCGACCGTCTATAATGGGCGGTAGCGGTATGGCTTCGGCCACAGCTCGGCCCGAGTTGCCCGCTCTCCCGCCATCCTCAAGAATGGACCCTCCCCAATGATTAATCGCCGACTGGGCTTGACGCTTACCTTGTTGATTCTCCCCTTCGCCGTGCCGGGTGGCTTGCTTTACGGCGAGGAACGGGCGCCGCCGTTCGCGCCGGTCACCTCAGGCATTATGAAGGACGGCACGGCCGCGAAGCAGCTTACCGTCGACCTGAACGGTGCAGACGACCTGTACCTGGTGGCCACCTATGGCGGTGACAGCCACGACTTCGACCAGGCCATCTGGGCCGAGCCCACGCTGTACGATGCCGACGGAAACGCCGTCGACCTGACCACGCTCAAGCCGGCCGAGGTGCAGGTGGGCTGGGGGCAACTGCACATCAACCGCGACCATCGGGGCCAGCCGCTGTCGATCGCCGGCCGAAGGTTCGAGCGCGGCTTCTGGGCGCACGCGCCCTCCATGCTGCACTTCAAGCTCGACGGCAAGTACGCTCGGCTGACCGTTTGGGTGGGGCTGACGACCGGCGCGATTCGAGGCACGGTCGACTTCCACGTTCAGGCTACCCGGCCGCGCATGCCCAACCGCGATGAGTACACGAAACCCAGCCCCCCCGCTCCCGCCGCGCCGTCGCTCCCGGCGGCTAGCGACGCACCTCGCACCTTCAACCGTGCAGCCGCCCGGCGACTGCTCGAACAGGGCATCGAACAGCTCGTGTTCGTGCGCCGCTACACGCTTTCGGCCGACCACGTTTACACCGAGCACGTCAACAGCCGCTGGATGCCCGGCGGAGGGTTGTGTGTTCTCGATCTGAAAACCGGCGACGTGCGCGAGGTGGTGCCCGAACTGACCAATGCAGGCGTGGTGAACCGGTTCGACGTATCGTTCGACGCTGAGCGGATCGTGTTCGACTTCAAACGCTCCGCCCGGGAAGGCTACCGGCTGTACGAGGTGAACCTCGACGGGACCGGGCTGCGGCAGCTTACCGAGCGCGACGACGCCGCCCCGCGCGAAATCGACGACATGCAGCCGTGCTACCTGCCCGACGGCGGCATCGCGTTCGTCACCACGCGGTGCCAGTACGGCGTGCTGTGCGCTGCCGGCGACCAGTTCACCGTGACGAACATGTACCGGATCGACGCTGACGGCGGCAACCTGCGCCCTTTGAGCAACAGCCCGCTCAACGAGCAGAGCCCGACCATGCTGCCCGACGGGCGCATTCTGTATCATCGCTGGGAATACCTCGACAAGCCGGCGGGGAACATCAAGAGCCTTTGGGCGATGAACCCCGACGGCAGCGGGTCGGTCGAGGTGTACGGCAACAGCATCGCGTTCCCGGAAACGCTCATTTACGGCCGCGCCATTCCCGGCGCTCGCGGCAAGGTGGTCATGCTGGGCGCTTCGCACTGCTGCCCGAACAACGCGATGGGCACGGTCATCAAGGTCGACATGCGCGACGAGATGCGCTCGCCCGACACCATGCAGTTCATCACGCCCGACATCCACGCGCTTGGGCACAACGGGTTCCACTTCCTCGGGGGAGACGGCAAGTGGGTGTACGACCGCAACGGCACGATGGGCCGCCTGTTCAAAGACCCCTTCCCGGTAAAGGAGGACCTTTACATCGTCTCGTACAAACCGCCGGGGCTCGCGTGGGGCGACCCGACCGGGTACGAACTGCGGCTGCTCGACGGCGACGGCGCGACGGAGCCGCTGTACCGCGACGAAAGCGTCTCGCTGTGGCACCCCTACCCGCTTGTGCCGCGGCCGGTGCCATCGGTGGTGTATGCCTCGCGCAACGCGCAGCTTGCGGAAGAGGGACTCGCCACGTGCATCGTGGCCGACGTGTACCGGGGGCTCGATGGCGTCGAGCGGGGCACGATCAAGCACCTGCGCGTGCTCGAACAACTCGGGCGGCCCTGGGCGGCGCGGAAGTCGTGGAACGACCGGCGCAATCACGCCCATTCGGCCATCGGCGACGGCACGCTCGGCCTGAAGGTATTGCACGGTGTGGTGCCGGTCGAAGAGGACGGGTCGGCCCATTTCGTGGTGCCGGCCATGCGGCCAATCTACTTCCAGGCGCTCGATGAGAACTACATGGCCGTGCAGACGGAGCGGACGTACGTGAACTACATGCCGGGCGAGGTGCGTTCGTGCGTGGGCTGCCACGAGACGAGCAACGTGTCGGCGCCCCTCACCACCAAGCCGCCCTTGGCGGCGCGGCGCGCCCCCGCTCGGCTCGGGCCGCAGCCGGGCGAAGCGGAGGCCGGCCGCGTGTTCGACTACGAGCGGCAAATCCAGCCCATCTGGAACCGCCACTGCATCGAGTGCCACAACGACGAGCGGACCGAAGGCGACCTGAACCTGCTGGGCACGCCCGACGGGCTGTTCAGCACGTCCTACAACCAACTGCTCGCCCGTAGCGGGCGCCCGAAGCAGTTGCTGGGTTTCCGCAGCGCGCGGAACGAAGACGCCGCCTCGCTGGGCCAGGACGCCTGCGGCTACCTGCCGCCGTACACGTTCGGCTCGCCCACCAGCACGCTCGCGGCCCTGCTGAGCGGCGGCCGCCTGACGCTGCGCGACGAGGCCTTGCAGCGCTATGTCGACGGCCTGCGCGAGTCGCACGCCGAGGTGCGTCTTTCGGAGGCGGAATGGGTACGACTGGTCACTTGGCTGGACGTGAACGCCCCGTTCCACCCGTCGTACTGGGGCCGGCTCAACGCCGCGCATCAGGGCCACCCGAACTACCGGCCGGAAATTACGCTGCAAGAAGCCCAAATGCGCGAGGTTCCCGAGTCGGTCCGCCGGGCTGAGGCGGGTGGCCGGTAATTCGCCGGGGCTGCAATAAGAACCGCGGCACTCCCCTGGACCAGCAATGGGCAGAACCGTGAGCTTTCTTGCAGCCCCTGGCCCTGGCCTCGAGCAGAAGCTCGTATTGGTTGGCGGCCCTGCCGCCCCTGTGTTTCTACCCTTCCCTATCGATCCCTCCCTGTGCAGTAACCTGACGCGTGATTGACCCCCATCGACTTCAATTGGCGTACCAAACGGCGCGGCGCGATTTGCTTGCCCAGCGGTGCGATGCCGGCCACTGGCTGGGCCGGCTCAGCAGTTCGGCCCTGGCCACCGCAACGGCCACCAGCGCGCTGGCCCTGGTGGCGGAACATAGTACCGACGAATCCCGTCGCCGAGCCGGCAGGGAACTCGCGGCACAAGGTGTTGCCTCGCTGGCCGCCGCCCAAAACGACGACGGCGGATGGGGCGATACCGGCCGCAGCGCGTCGAACATTGCCACCACCATGCTCGCCCAGGCCGCACTGCACCTGGCCGGCGGCGCCGAGGGCCACGCCGGCGCGCTCGCCCGCGCGCAAGCTTATATCGAGCGTCAGGGCGGCACGGAGGCATTGCGCCGCCGATACGGCGTCGACAAGACGTTTGCGGTGCCCATTCTCACCAACGGCGCACTGGCCGGCCTGGTCTCGTGGCGCGAGGTGGCGCCGCTGCCGTTCGAAGCGGCCGCCCTGCCGTTTCGCCTCTTGCGATGGCTCCGGCTGCCGGTGGTCAGTTATGCCGTGCCGGCACTGGTGGCCATCGGCCAGGCCCGGTTCTTCCACCAGCGGCCCCGAAACCCGCTCACTTGGCTCGTGCGGCGATGTTCGGTCGGGCCGAGCCTGCGGGCGTTGCAACGCATGCAGCCGGCCAGCGGCGGATACCTCGAAGCCATCCCGCTGACCAGTTTCGTCGTGATGAGCCTCGCGGCCACCGGCCGGGCCGACCACCCCGTAACGCGTCGCGGCATGCGTTTTTTGCTCGACTCAGTGCGCGACGACGGCTCCTGGCCCATCGACACGAACCTGGCCACTTGGAATACGACCTTATCGGTTCAGGCCCTAGCGGCCGCCACCGGCGAGGTGGGCGCGCTGGGGTGTACCGACTGGCTGCTCGATTGCCAACACGATGAACGTCATCCGTTCACCAATGCCGCACCGGGCGGCTGGGGCTGGAGCGATGCCGGCGGCGCCGTCCCCGATGCCGACGATACGGCCGGCGCCCTGCTGGCCCTGGCCGTGCTGGAGAAGTCGGCCTCGCAATCGCGGCGCGAACGAAGCCATGCCGAGGCCGCCGGGGGCATCCAGTGGCTGCTGGACCTGCAAAACCGCGACGGCGGCTGGCCCACCTTCTGCCGCGGTTGGGGAAAGCTGCCTTTCGACCGCAGCGGCGCTGACTTGACCGCCCACGCCCTTCGCGCCCTGGCCGCCTGGCAAGGCGCCGGGCCGTCGGCGGAACGCATGGACGCAGCGATTGCGGCCGGGTTCGACTTCCTCGCCAAACACCAACGCCCCGACGGAAGCTGGGTGCCGTTGTGGTTCGGCAACCAGCACCATCCCGACGAGGAGAACCCGGTTTATGGGACCGCCCGCGTCCTGTTGGCATACCGCGACTTCGGAAAGATCGACAGCGACGCCGCGCAGCGCGCCCTGCGATGGCTGCGTGCAAGCCGTTGTGTAGACGGCGGATGGGGATGCGGCTTGCCCGACCGGGGGGCGTCAACTGTTGAGGAAACCGCCGTGGCTCTGGAAGCACTTCTGAGCGACCCGAAAAACCCCGCTGTGCGGGCGGTTCTCAGCGAGGGGCTTCAGTGGCTGGTGTGCTGTGTGGAGCAGGGCCGGCATCGGGAACCCGCCCCAATTGGTTTCTACTTCGCCAAACTATGGTATTATGAATGTCTGTATCCGATGATCTTCACGGTGGCGGCCCTGGGCCGGGCTGTGCAGGCGTTGGACCAATCGTAGCGACATCTTCAGAGTTCCATCGTGGCCAACGTGCATTCCCACCCTCAACACGCAACCGCTCACAGCCAGGAGCCGGTGCATGCGCCCGCCGACACCCAGCGGCTGAAGTGCGTGCCGGAGCCGTTCGTTCTGCGTGAGCGGATCGCCGCTGCGGCGGAGCCTTCGGCGGCCGCGTTGGGAAAGGCGCGGCCGCCCACGCGGCGTGAACTGGAGGTCAGCGCTCGGAACCTGCTCGACGAGCTGCGATTGCCCGATGCCTATCTGGGCTGGGCCATGGTGGCCGTGGCCAGCGCGTTCTGGCACGACCAGGTGGCCGCCCTGCCGTATGATCGCCGGCTTCTGCTCTTGCCGCGCTGCCTTCGCGATGAGCGCCGATGCCCGGCCGAGTGCGACGAGTTGGGATTGCTGTGCCGCGACTGCGGCGCGTGCGGGCTGAGCGGCCTGCGCTCCGAGGCGCGCCGGCGAGGCTATCGCGTGCTGATTGCCGAAGGCTCGCCGGCGGTGACAAAGCTGGTTCTCGCAGGCAAGGCCGATGCGGTTTTGGGCGTGGCGTGCCTCGACTCGCTGGAGAAGATGTTCGAGAAGCTCGTGCGCAGCGGCATTCCGGCCATGGCCGTGCCGCTGCTGTGTGACGGATGCCGCAGCACCTCGGCTGACGAGGCCGCGGTGCGACGCTTGATTGAAGTCCCGTATCGGCCCGGGCGCCGGCACACCGGGAGCTATTTGCACCTGATACGATGTGCCGCGCAATTGTTCGAGCCGGAGCCGCTACGCCGCCTGGCGCCTCCCATGCGAGCCGGCCACCGCGCCGCCGATGCGAGCGGGCAGGACGTCGAGCAGCTCGATCCGATCGCGTGTACGGAAGCGCTGGCGTACGATTTTCTGGTTGCGGGCGGGAAACATTCGAGGCCGTTCATCACGCTGGCGGTTTTCGACGCGCTGAGCGGCGGCCAGGCAACCGGCGCCGACGGAGCCGGCCACACGGCCGCGATCCCCGACCACGTGAAGGCCGTCGCCCTGGCCACCGAAGCGTTCCACAAGGCGTCGCTGGTACACGACGACGTGGAGGACGACGACGCCTTCCGTTACGGCGCCGCCACGCTGCACCGCCGGTTCGGCACGGCCACGGCCATCAACGTGGGCGATTACCTCGTCGGCCTCGGCTATCGGCTGGTGGCCGCGCAGCGCGACCGCCTGCCGGCCGACGTCGTGGCCGACCTGGTCGCTCAGTTCGCCTCGGCCCATACGCGCCTGTGCGAGGGCCAGGGCGCTGAACTGATGTGGCGCGACGCGCGCGACAAGGCCCTGAAGCCGCTCGACGCGCTGCGCATCTATGCGCTGAAAACGGCCCCTGCCTTCGAGGCCGCTTTGCTGGCCGGCGCCCGGCTGGCCGGGCCGGTCGACGCCGTCCGAGAACCGATCGCCCGCTACGCGCGACACCTGGGCGTGGCCTATCAGATTGTCAACGACCTGATCGACTGGGCGCCGGATGACGACAACAAGCTTGATCAGGCCACCGACCTGCTAGCCGGCCGGCCGACGGTTCTTTGGGCGCTGGCAATGGAGCGGCTCGACGACGCCGGCCGCCGCGAACTGGAGGCAACAGTGCAGGCAAACGGCCAGCCGGCCATCGCCGTCGAGCGGGCCGCCGCACTGTACCGCGGCGCCGACGCCTTCGGCCGGGCGCACGCACTGGTGGAGAAGCACCACGCTCGGGCCATCGAAGCCGCTGGCCAATTGCCCGACCCACCCCTCCGCCGCTTGCTGCACTTCCTCGCCGACGCCATCGTCGACCGGCGCCCGCTGGGAAGTTATCTTCAGTTGCCCGATTGAAGCAGCCGCAGGGTGGTTCCGGCTGTCCGTGGCCGGCGTGCAGATTAAAGCTGTCCGGTAACGTCGGGGCAACCGTCCTGGGCGATGACCGCGCCCAACCGCGCTAGCTTGAGTGCCAGCCGCTCGTAGCCGCGGTCGAGCCAGTGGGCCTGCTCGATCCGAGTCTTGCCGCGCGCGGCAAGCCCGGCAATCACCAGCGCGGCGCTGGCGCGCAGGTCGGACGCCGTCACGGTGGCGCCGCTGAGGCGTTCGACGCCGTTGACCATCGCGGCGCGGTGGGCAAGTCCGATTCGGGCGCCGAGTCGAACGAGTTCCGGCACATGGGCGAACCGCTGTGGAAAGACGTGATCGCGCACCATGCTCCGGCCCGCAACGAGACTCATCAGCGCGGTCCATTGGGCCTGTACATCGGAAGGAATGCCCGGGTAGGGTTCAGCCGCGATGCCGCACGGGCGCAGCGTCCTCGGCGCGCCGACGCGAATCCAGTCGGGGCCCGAGCCGACGTCGGCGCCCGTATGGGCCAGCCGATCGAGTACGGCGGCCAGATGCTCAGGGACCACGCCTGCAATTTCCGCCGCGCCGCCGGTGGCGACGACCGCCAGGGCGAGGGTGGCCGCCTCGATGCGGTCGGGGATGATCCGGTGCCGCGCGCCGCCGAGACTTTCCACCCCGCGGACGCGCACCGTGCCGGTGCCCAGTCCGTCGATCCGGGCGCCCATCTTGCCCAGCAGGTGGCCGAGGTCGACGATTTCGGGCTCGCGGGCCGCGCCGAGAATGAGCGTTTCGCCCCGTGCGAGCACCGCGGCGCTGAGGACGTTGGCCGTGCCAGTGACGGTGGGCCCTGCCGGGCTGCCCAGGTCGATCGTCGCGCCCCGCAGCCGCTTCGCCCGCGCGATCACATACCCGTGGGCAACGGTCAGTTCGGCCCCCAGCGCCGCGAGGCCTTTCAGGTGCAAGTCGACCGGCCGTGGCCCGATGCGGCATCCGCCGGGCAGCGACACCACGGCTTTCCCACGGCGCGCCAGCAGCGGGCCCAGCACACAGAAACTCGCCCGCATCCGGCGAACCAATTCATAGCGGGCGCGGATGGGGGCAGGGTCGCGCACCTGAAGGTAAAGCCGGCCGGAGGAACCGAGGTCGGGCATGGGGCCGGGCTCGGGCTGCCGGGGCCCGTCGCCGCCGTCGCGCCGGGCATGAGCCGGGGTGGGGGCCTTCTTGGCGGGTGAACCCGCCGGTACGACTTGGTTCCATACGGCTTCGACGCCCAATTCCGTCAGGACGCGGCACAGTGTTGCCACGTCGGTGAGTTGCGGCAGCCCGTCGAGCACCAGCGGGCCGTCGGCCAGGAGGGCCGCGGCCATCATCGGCAGCGCGGCGTTCTTCGATCCGGCCGCCTGCACGTGGCCGCGTAAGGGGGTGCCGCCGGTGATGAGCAGGGCGCCTGTCATAGGGTTACGGGCCGGCTTTGCGGGCCGGCACCACTCGCGGAAGTCGGGCTAGGTCTTTGATCGTTTCTTCCAGGCACAGCCCGGGCTCGGCCCTGACAATCTCGCAGACCGACTCGTGGATTGCCGGGCCGATTTCCAGCAGAAGACGACCGCCAGGCTTCATTCGCGGCACGGCTTGCGGCACCAGCCGCTCGATCACTTCCGTACCGCGCGACCCGGCCAGCAAGGCCGTGCGCGGCTCGTGTTCGCGCACGTCGCGGGCGAGACGGTCGAACTCGGCATCGGCCACGTAGGGCGGGTTGCTCACGATGAAGTCGAACCGCGGTTCGGCCGCCACGCCGTCGAGCAGGTCGCCCTCGACCAGCTCCACTCGGTCGGCCACGGAGTGCGTCTTTGCGTTGGAGCCGGCCACCTCCAGGGCCGCCCGGCAACGGTCGATCGCCATCACGCGGGCGTTGGGCAGTTGTTTCGCCGCACACACGGCGATGATGCCACTGCCGGTTCCCACGTCGGCGATCTCCAGCGGAGCCGAGTGCGATTGGGCACGGGCCAGGTCGAGCAGCGCAATGACCAGGTGTTCCGTCTCCGGCCGCGGGATGAGCACGCTGGGGGTCACGTGGAACCGGAGCGAATAGAACTCACGGTAGCCCACCAGGTAGGCCACGGGCACCGCCTCAGCCCGGCGCCGGACGAGGTCGCGGAACGTGCTGCGGGCATCGTCGGGGGGCACTTCGTCGAAGGCCGTGTACAGGGCGATGCGAGGGCGGCGGAGGGCGTGGGCCAGCAAGACCTCGGCGTCGAGCCGCCCGCTGTCCGAACCGTGCGACTTCAGGTACTCGGTCGTCCACTGAAGCAGCCGGCCGATGGTCCACGGTTCGGAGTCGGGCATGGGGTTCTTTCCGCTAAGGGGCGATCCGGGAAGGCTCGGACTCACGTCCCCTCTCCCTCCGGGAGAGGGCTCTCGGACTCACGTCCCCTCTCCCTCCGGGAGAGGGCTAGGGTGAGGGGGCGGCAGCCATCGACCTTGGCGCTATCTTACTTAAATTTCGCGAGCCCTCACCCCCGGCCACTCTCCCTCCGGGAGAGGGGAGGTTTCGGACAGGCTCTTAATCCAGTGCCCCGAATGCCGAGCGCTGCTCCTGCCGCTCGTGCTCCAGCAGGGCGTCGAGAACGGGGTCCAAATCGCCGGCCAGGATGCTGTCGAGCTTGTAGAGTGTCAGTCCAATCCGGTGATCGGTGAGGCGGTTCTCGGAGAAATTGTAGGTGCGAATCCGCTGGCTCCGGTCGCCCGAGCCGACCTTGCTCTTGCGGTCGTCGGCCCGCTTGCGGTCCTCCTCCTCGCGCATGCGGTCGTAAAGCCGGCTCTTGAGCACGCGCAAGGCTTTCGCGCGGTTCTTGTGCTGGCTTTTCTCGTCCTGGCAGCTTACGGCGATGCCGGTTGCCAGGTGGGTCAGCCGGATGGCCGAGGCCGTCTTGTTCACATGCTGACCGCCGGGCCCGCTGGCGTGGAAGACATCTTCGCGGTAATCGTCGGGGCTCAATTCGACCTCGACATCTTCGGGCTCGGCCATGACGGCCACGGTGGCGGCCGAGGTATGGATCCGGCCCTTGGCTTCGGTTTCCGGGACCCGCTGGACCCGGTGCCCACCGCTTTCATACTGGAGTTGCTGGAAGACGCCTTCGCCTTCCATTCCGAGAATGATTTCCTTGAAGCCGCCCAATTCGGTCGGGTGGAGGTCCATGACCTCGACCTTCCAGCCCTTCGCTTCGGCAAATCGGCGATACATGTCGTACAAGTCGCGAGCGAACAGGGCCGCTTCGTCGCCGCCGGTGCCGGCGCGAATCTCCATGATACACCGGCTCCGCTGGGCGTCTTCCCCGCCGACGGTCATATCGAGCAGTTCATTCCAAAGCTTCTCGCGTTCGGCCTTCAGCTCGGGCAGCTCCGCTTCGGCCAATTCCTGCATATCGCGCTCGTTTCCTTCGAGCATTTCGTTGGCGTCGCGAATCTGCCGGTTCAGTTCCTTGAACCGGAGGTATTTTTTCGCCAGCCTGCCCAAGGAGCCGTGCTCGCGCGCAACGGCAGCCATCTGTTGGGCATTGGCCAAGACGACGGGGTCCAACAGCTTCTGCTCCAGTTCCTGGAACCGGCCGAGGCTGGAATCGAGTATTTCTCGCATCGGTATCCTCAGACCTCACGAGTAGTTACTCGGTCTGGGCGCCGGCGGTGTCTTCGGTCTGCTTCTTGTTTCGCTTCAAACTGGCGTAGCCGGTCGAGGCGAACTTCTTCTGGAACTTCTCGATTCGGCCGGCCGTATCGACATACTTCAGCTTGCCCGTGTAGAAAGGATGGCAGGCGTTGCAAATGTCGACTTTCAGTTCCGGCTTCGTGCTGCGGGTCGAAAAGGAGTTCCCGCAACCGCATGTAACCGTCGTTTCGACGTAATTGGGATGGATTTCGTCTTTCATCTCGTCTTGTTCCCTCACCCGAAAAAAGGGCCATCGGGGGCTGTGGTTCCGGACTGCTTCCAACGGGCGCAGCCGCGCTATGACCGGTCAAACTCATAATTCTACCGTGGTTGCGGCCTCGGCACAAGTCCCGCTTAACGCTGTTGAGCAGCAGCAATCAGGGGGGTACTTGGACGTCACGCCTCAGTGGACGAGTGCAGGGGCCGGATGAGGCGGTCGAACTGGCCAGCCAGATAGAGCGGCAGGGACAACAGGGTGGACCGGAGGTCGTTTTCCAAGCGCCTTTTCACGGCAAAACACCATTGGATAATGTCAGATTACGGTACTATACTCGTCGCGGCCTAAAACTGCGCTTTTCCGTGAGCGGGGCTTTGGCCCGTCAAGGCGAAGACGGACAAGAATGTCCATCCTACAGAAGCGCAATAACGGCACGCGGCGAGTATAAACACTATTGGATTATATCATATAGCGGCATTTGCAAGCCCTTAATGTCCAGACGGCGCGATGAAGAGAGGCGGACGACGTCACGACCACGGAATTGCCCCCTTCTAAGGACTATGCAGCCCCCACGAATACCCGCAATCCGCGCTAGTCCGCATTCCCCTCCCGCCGGTGCCGCAGTTCATTCAGCCACCGCGCGCGCAGCAGGTTGCCGTGCCGCGAGGGCGAAAGGGGGTCGGATGCCAATTGCGAAATGGCGCTCTGCTAAT
>SKZG01000067.1 GCA_007127495.1 Planctomycetales bacterium | reverse complement strand
CGACGATCTACCCGCTGGTTGTGGACATTACCGACACGCTGGACAAGAAGCTGGCCGCCATTGCCTGCTACCGTACGCAGTTTCCGCCGGAAAGGCAGGGGTTTTTCGACCGGGTCCGCGCACTGGCCCTCCAGCAGGGCATGGCGGCGGGATTCGCGGCCGGCGAGGTGCTTTCCATGCCCTCGCCCTGGGGCACTCGCGACCTGATGGGTTTGCTTTTCGGCCCCGCACCGGAACACGGATACGAAACGGGTTAGATCGACCGAACCGCCAACCCTCGCCCTAAGATCGTCATGCCACACCGCGTCGTCAGTTTCGTCGGTCTGTTTGTCATGCTGTTCTTGGCGTGGCTGTGCTCGGAGAATCGGCGGGCGATGAACTGGCGGCTCATCGGGAGCGGCGTCCTGTTGCAGGCGGCACTGGGCGTGCTGCTGCTATGGAGCCCGCCGGGCCGGCAGGCATTTATTTACGCTCGCATCTTCGTTGCCAATCTGATTTCCTGTTCCGATGCAGGGGCCCAACTCGTTTTCAGCCCGTTCTTCTGGAACCCGGAATACTTCCCGCACGGCCCGCCGTTCTTCGTGACGGTGTTGCCGACGGTCATTTTCTTTTCGTCCCTGACGGCCGTCCTGTTCTACGCGGGCGTCCTGCAATGGGTCGTGAAGGCGATGGCCTGGTGCATGGTGCGCATCATGGACGCCTCGGGTTCGGAGTCGCTTTGCACGGCGGCCAACGTGTTTATCGGCATGACCACGGCGCCCCTGACGATTCGGCCGTACCTGGCCACCATGACGCGCAGCGAATTGATGGCGATGATGACCGGCGGCATGGCCACGGTGGCGGGCGGCGTGATGGCGGCCTATGCGGCCATGGGAGCCGACGCCGGGCACCTGATGGTCGCTTCGCTGATGTCGGCCCCCGCAGCGCTTGTCGTTGCGAAAATCATGGTGCCGGAGCGCGAGGTGTCGCCCACCAAAGGCGTGGTGCGCATCGAAGTTTCCACGGAAGACGTCAACGTGCTCGACGCGGCGTGCCGGGGCGCCGGCGAGGGCCTGAAGTTGGCCCTGAACATCGCCGCCATGCTCATTGCGTTCCTTGCGATTGTCCACATGCTCAACTGGGGGTTCAGCGCGCTGCCGGAAATACTCGGCGCGCCGCTTACCATGGAGCGGATGCTGGGTTGGCTGGGCGCCCCGCTGGCGTGGCTCATGGGCGTCCCGTGGGCTGATGCCCCCACCGTCGGGCGCTTGCTGGGCGAGAAGACCATTTTCAATGAGTTCGTCGCTTACCGGTCGCTGACAAGCCCGGAGGTGCGCGAGGCGCTCTCGCCGCGGGCCTTTGTCATCGCGACGTACGCCTTGTGCGGATTCGCCAACTTCGGCTCGATCGCGGTCATGATAGGCGGCATCGGCGCCCTGGAGCCCTCGCGCCGGCGCGATTTCGCCGCCTTCGGGTTGCGGTCGCTCATCGGGGGCGCCTTGGCCGCCTTCATGACCGCCGCCATCGCCGGGGTATTGATTGAATGAACAAGAAGCCTTAGCATCGGCAAAGTAATAACTGTCCGATGTCCCCTCTCCCTCGGTGGGAGAGGGTTTTCTTTGCCGATGCGTAACAGGGGCCTATCATGCCTGAAAGAATATCAGTTGCCCAAGTCCGCCGGCCTGACGCGGTCGGCCGCGAGGTGGTACTCCATGGCTGGGTGCGTACCCGGCGCGACTCGAAGGCTGGGTTCAGCTTCATCGAATTGAACGACGGGTCGTGCTTCGGGAATATCCAAGTACTGGCCCCGGGCACGCTGCTTAACTACGAGTCGGAAGTGAAACGCCTCTCGCCGGGGTGCAGCGTCGAGGTGGAAGGGGTGGTGAAGGAATCGCCCGGCAAGGGGCAGGCCACCGAAGTGGAGGCCCGGCGCGTGACCTTGCTGGGCGGGGCCGACGCGGAAACGTATCCGCTCCAGAAGAAGCACCATTCCTTCGAGTTCCTTCGCACGATCGCGCACCTGCGGCCGCGCACCAACACCTTCGGCGCCGTCGCTCGCGTTCGGAATTGCGTGTGCAATGCCATCCATCGCTTCTTCCAAGAGGAAGGATTCCTGTACGTTCACACGCCCATCATCACGGCCAGCGATTGCGAAGGGGCCGGCGAGATGTTCCAAGTGACCACGCTGGACCTCGGCAATCCGCCGCGCCAGGGCCCTGAGATCGACTACGCTTGCGATTTCTTCGACCGGCCGGCCTTCTTAACGGTATCGGGGCAGCTCGAAGCGGAAACATTCGCCTGCGCGCTGGGCAAGGTGTACACCTTCGGCCCCACCTTTCGCGCGGAAAACTCGAACACGAGCCGCCACCTGGCTGAGTTCTGGATGGTCGAGCCGGAAATGGCCTTCTGCGATCTGGCCGGCGACATGGACCTGGCGGAAGCGTTTCTCAAACGCATCTTCGACGACGTGCTGCAGCAGTGCCCCGAAGACATGCAGTTCTTCAACCAGCGCATCGACAAGACGGCCATCGCAACGCTCGAGGCTATTGTGCAAAGCGAATTCGTCCGCCTGCCGTACACCGAGGCGGTGAGCATACTGGAACAGTCGGGCGAGACGTTCGAGTTTCCCGTCCAGTGGGGAGTCGATCTGCAGAGCGAGCACGAACGCTATCTGACCGAGAAGAAGTTCCAGCGCCCGGTTGTCGTGTACGATTATCCGCGGTCGATCAAGCCGTTTTACATGCGAGTGAACGACGACGGGAAGACGGTGCGGGCCATGGACGTGCTGGTGCCCAAGGTCGGCGAAATCATCGGCGGCAGCCAACGGGAGGAGCGGCTCGACGTGCTCCAGCAGCGCATGGCCGAGCAGGGACTGAACGCCGACGACTACTGGTGGTACCTCGACCTGCGGCGCTACGGCACGGTGCCGCACGCCGGCTTCGGGCTGGGCCTGGAACGCACCATCCAGTTCATCACGGGCATGGCCAACATCCGCGACGTCATCCCCTTCCCCCGCACTCCCGGCAGCGCGGATTTCTGAGGTCTGAATTGCGGCATTCCGGCCACGGTGACAAGGCGCCGGCCGAACCAGGTGGGCGGAGCGATTAGCAGCCGGCCGACTCGGTAGGGTTTCGGTCGCCATTGTGCGTGCGCGGGCGTGGGTGTGATGTATTCAATCGCGCGGTGCCGGCCGTCGTGGAAGAAACGTTCAAGCAGGCGATAGCGCAGGAGTTGCCCCGGGCTGTATTGCGCGAACTGCGGGTCGTAGCCCACCTTGTACGAACGATAGACGCCCTTCGCACACATGCCGTAGGCGAATGCGATGGGCCGGTCGTCGAGCGTCAGCAGTGCCAACTCCAGTTCCCCGAACCGAGCCAGTTCTTGCGCCTGTTCCAAATAGAACGCGAACATGCCCGGCGTCTGCAACACCGACGTACCCCGTGCTCCCTTCCATCCGCGGTTCTCGATCTCGAACCCGATAGAAAGCCACGTCTCCACCT
>SKZG01000107.1 GCA_007127495.1 Planctomycetales bacterium | reverse complement strand
TTCACCGATCCGGACAACTTCGAGATTCTCGACGACCAGGGCAACGTCCTGGCCGGGCCGCTGCCGTACACCCCGGGCGAGGACATCGCCTTCAACGGCTGGGTGGTCCAGATCGACGCCAACCCGGTCGCCGGCGATGCCTTCGAGGTGGAGGCCAATATCGGCGGCAGCGGCGACAACCGCAACGCCCAGCGCCTGACCGGCCTGTTCGACAGCAACCTGCTGGGCGGCAACACCACCTTGTTCGGGCGTGCCGATGCGCTGGTCTCGGAGGTCGGCAGCGCCACTGCCGCGGCCGCGACCGCACTCGATGCCCAGCGTTCCGTGCTGGCCTCCTCGCGCGCCGCCCAGCAGTCGGTCAGCGGCGTCAACCTGGACGAGGAAGCGGCCAACCTGGCCCGGTTCCAGCAGGCCTACGAGGCCAACGCCCAGGCGATCCGGGTGGCCGACAACGTATTTCAGTCGCTCCTGGCGGCGGTGAGGTAGAGCATGCGCATTTCCACCAACCAGATCTTTCAGCAGGGCCTGAGCGGTATTCTGCAGCAGCAGGCCCGGCTGTCCCAGACCCAGCTGCAGCTGTCCACCGGCAAGCGCATCAACAGCCCGGCCGACGATCCGGTCGGCAGCGCCCGTCTCCAGGAGCTGGAACGGGCCGTGCTCCAGCAGGGTGTATTCGACCGCAACGTCGGCCGCGCCCGCCAGCGCCTGGAGGTGGCCGAGTCGTCGGTGGCCTCTTCGGCCAACGTCATTCAGCGCGTGCGCGAGCTCACCGTCCAGGCCTCCAATGACACCCTCAACTCCGACAACCGCGCCCAGGTGGCGGTGGAGCTGCGCCAGCGCCTGGACCAGCTGATCGGTATCGCCAACACCCGCGACGGCGATGGCGAGTACATCTTCGCCGGCGCCCAGGCCGGCAGCCGACCGTTCGTGGAAAGCGCCGGCCAGGTTGTCTACGTGGGCGACAGCATCCAGCGCGAGCTGGCGATTGCGCCCGGCGTGACGGTGCGCGACGGCGAGCCCGGTGACCGGGTGTTCATGGCCATCCGCGACGGCAACGGCGTGGTTCGGGCCGAGCCGGCAGCGGGCAACGCCGGCAGCGGCTTTGTCAACCTCGAGACCCGCGTCGATCGCTCGGTCTACGACGGCGACACCTACACCATCGAATTCGTCGACGCCGACAGCTACGTGGTCCGCGACGGCAACGGCGATTTGGTCGTTGGCACGCCGCCGGCCGTGCCCGGCGACCCGCCCATCGGCGAGCCGTTCAGCCCCGGTGAGACCATCGAGTTCGCCGGGCTGGGGGTGGTGGTGCGCGGCGCCCCGGCCGCCGGCGATGAGTTCGTGATCGAGCCGGCCCGCAACCAGAGCGTGTTCGCCACCCTGGGCGCCCTGATCGACACCCTGGAAGCCGACCCGGGCGACCCGGCCGCGGTCGCCGCCCAGCGCCAGGGCATCGACGACGCGCTGGCCCAGCTCGAGCGCATCGAGGGCCGGCTGATCGAAGTGCGCGCCGACATCGGCGGGCGCCAGAAGACCCTGGACGATGTCGAAAACAGCGTCGCCGATCAGCGCCTCAGCCTGGAAAGCCTGGTCTCGGAAATCCGCGACCTGGACTACGCCGAAGCCATCACCCGCCTGCAGCAGGAGCTGGTGACCCTGCAGGCTGCCCAGCAGAGTTTTGCCCGTGTCCAGGGCCTGAGCCTGTTCCAGTTCCTGCGCTAGAGCAACCGGCCCACCCGGTCTTTTGACGCATCCCTGCTGCTGCCCGGCACCCGATCCGGCGGCCTAACGCATTACGGGAACCTTGTCAACACCCTCCGGTCAAATTGTGTACAATTAAAGGGCGCTTGAGTCTGCGGAGGTCGTCATGGACAACGGAATTGCCGGCAACGCCGCCATGCCCCGGCCCATGCCGATGCCAACCCGTCCGGCCGTGGCCGACTCGCTCGCCCAGGATCGCGACCAGCCCCAGGAAAACGTCACCCGGCCCGATCCGGAAAACCCCGCCACCAGCACGGCCGAACCCAATACGGTGCCGCAAAGCGTGGCCGCCCAGGCGTCTTCCGGCGAAACCCGCGAACCCTTCTTCAACCAGCTGCAGGGCATGGCCGACCAGATCAACGCGCGTCTGCAGGCTCAGGGGCGCTCGCTGGAATTCCAGGTCAACGGTGAGAACAGCGACGAAGTGGTCATCCTCATCCGCGCTTCCGATACCGGCGAAGTCGTGCGCACCATCCCGCCCGAAGAACTCGCCAACCTCTCGCGGCAGGTCCGCGACGGCGATCTGAACCTGGTCAGCATCCGCGCCTGAAACACCCGCCGGATTCCCGATCAATGCCTACTGAAGCCATCGTTCATACCATTGATTGACTGCAATCGGTCGATCAAACAAAAAGCCCTGCAAAAAGACGTTGGGAAGTTTTTCAAAGAACTGAGCCTGGCTGGGTAACTCCACCCCTTCGGCGACCACCCGAAGCTTCAATTCACCGGCCGCCGACAGAATGATCTTGACCAGAGCCGAGTCGGCGGCATCGTCAGGCAGGCCTTTGATGAACGATTGATCGATTTTGAGCTCGTGGACCGGCAGTCGTTTGAGGTAAGTCAGCGATGAATAGCCGGTGCCAAAGTCGTCAATCGAGATCTTGATGCCGAGGGCGCGGAGCGCGCCTAGTTGTTCACCGGCCAGATGCGGTTCGTCCATGAAGACGTTTTCGGTGATCTCCAGAATGAGTCCGGAGGGATCGACCGCAGTGCGCTCCAGTTGCACCGCGACCTCGTCAATGAATTCCGCTCGGAGGATCTGTACCGGGCTGACATTGACGCTCACCGTCAGGTCTGGATCATGTCGCTGCATGACGGCGAGGGTTTCCAGTGCCTGCTCCAGTACCCAGGCACCGATCTGGACGATCTGGCCGGTGTCTTCGGCCAGCGGAATGAACTGACCCGGCGAGATCGCGCCGCGCGTGGCATGCTGCCATCGTAGCAGGGCTTCGGCACCGGCCAGTAGACCGCCTGGAGCGACCTGTGCCTGGAGCACCACATACAACTCCGCCCGTTCGAGTGCCTCCCCCAGATCCTGCTCAAGCTGCAGTGCGTCCTCGGCGTGCCGGGATGTCTCTGCGTCGTAGAACGCCAGCCGGCCACCTCCGCTGGCTTTGGCCGATCGTACGGCCAGTTCGGCCATTCGCAGCATATCGCCCGGCCGCGCTGGAAATTTGTCCTGACAGTCTGGATCGTAATAGGCGATTCCGATAGAGGCAGTGGCTTGGTGGGAGGCTGCAAGCGCTGACAGAGTGGCGCGAATCGCGCGCTGGATGTGCTGGATCCAGCGCAATGTTAGCAACGCCCTGTAAAGTCCGCTTTTCAGCGATTTGAGATGTCCCCTCGGACCAACGACACTCGGTCTTGCAAGTTTCGCGGCTTGGAGACTGAGGATGCTGACCCGAGAGGACTATTTGATGATATCTGAACGACGACGCC
>SKZG01000245.1 GCA_007127495.1 Planctomycetales bacterium | reverse complement strand
GGTAACCACCCCAGGACCACTTTCCATCAGCGGGTGGGTGTGGAGGGGCGCCAAGCCGTGTTGGCTCCTTGACGCGGCGGGTCGTTGTCGAGGCGGGCCACACCGCCTACAGGACTGGCGGCCGCGGGACGCGGCACGGGCGCCAAAGCGCCGGCAACTGCCGGCGACGCCGAAGAGGCCACCGCAGGGGCGCCCGAACCGCTCACCGCCACCCGGCTGATGATCTCCTCGGGAACCACACGACGCACCGTAACCGGCACTTCAGTCGTTTGGCTGTGCGGTACCCAGCGGCTGACCGTGACAGGCGCTTGGGTCGTTTCGGTGCGGGCCTCCCAGCGAACACGCGTGGTCGGTCGGTAAACGAGATAGGGCTCGACAAACGGATTCCATCGTCCCATCCACACGGCTTCGTTGGCATGCACGGCCACCGGCGCCCACCAGGTGCGGGCCGTCTCGCGCAGTTCGGTCACCTGCTCCTGGCGATAGACGGTTTGCGTTGTCGGACGCATTTCCGTCTGGTACACCGGCCGCTGGACCACCTGCCGGGTTTCGCGGTACGTGACGCCGTCCTGCTCATAGTAACGCACTTCGTTCGCCCTGGCGCCCAGGCCGGCCATCGCGCCGACAAATGCCAAGCCTAATACGGATCGTGAAACCTGCATCCTACTGCTCCACACCGGCCAAGTAAGGTAGCCGCCTTTTCGGGGCAACGCCCATAGCGGGGGGGCACAGATCTACTCGGCCCGAAGGCCGGGCGAGGCGTCCGTGCTGCGTTGCACCTCAAAACGGAAATGCCCTAGTCCTGCAATCGGAATAATCCGCACAAAACCTTCACGAAAAGTGATGGCTCTTCCGTTTCCAGGTGCAGGCCGCTCCAATGTAGTAGGCACACGCCATTGTGCCGTCCCCAGGAGAAGCAGTCTGCACCCAGAAACGGAAGAGCTGAAAAAGAATGCCCGCGGGCTCCGGGGCGGGCAGGCGAAGGTTCATGACGAGGCACGGGGGCCGAGTGCGTGTGCCATGGCGCCGAGAAGCGTGTTGAGCCCTTTTCCGGTGACCGCCGAGAAGAGGTGGACCTCGCGGTCGAGTTCGCGCGCGAGTTGATCGCGCACCGTTTTCGCTTCGGGAAGGTCGGCTTTGCTGACGGCGACGACCTCCGGCCGGTCGACCAGCGCTGGATTGTACTGGCGAAGTTCCTCGCGAATGGCGCGGTAATTTTCCGCCGGATCGGTGCCGTCGAGCGGCTGCGGCTCGACCAGGTGGACCAGAATGCCTGCCCGCTCGATGTGCCGAAGGAACTCATGCCCCAGGCCGGCGCCGGCGTGGGCGCCCTCGATCAGCCCCGGAATATCGGCGAGGATGAACGACCGGTCGGCGTCGACCTGCACGCGGCCGAGGTTGGGCCGCTTGGTGGTGAACGGATAGCCGGCGATTTCAGGCCGGGCGCGGCTTAGGCGGCTTAGAAGGGTGCTTTTGCCGGCGTTCGGTTTGCCGAGCAAGCCCACATCGGCGATGACCTTCAGTTCCAGGCGGATTCGGCGCGCTTCGCCGGGATCGCCGCGGGTGAACTCGCGTGGGGCGCGGTGCGTGGCCGTTGTGAACCGCTTATTGCCTTTTCCGCCCTTGCCGCCGCGGGCGACGTTCACCTGTTCGCCCGGCGCGGCCAGATCTTTGAGGACAAAGCCACCTCGGAGATCGACCACCACCGTGCCGGGCGGCACGAGGATTCGCAGGTCGTCAGCAGATCGGCCATGCCGGTCGGAGCCTTCGCCGTGCTGGCCGCTTTTGGCTCGCCAAGCCTTGCGGTGGGCGACCGAGTTGAGGCTATCGACGCCCTCTTCGGCCACGACAATCACGCTTCCACCCGCCCCGCCGTCGCCGCCATCGGGCCCACCCCGTGGCACGTACTTTTCGCGGCGGAAGGAAACACACCCGTCGCCGCCGCGACCGCCCTCCACTTCAATTTCCACTTGATCGACGAACATAGAGTCCCCGTCCGAGAGGCAATCTTAAGGGCCTCCACGGCGCGATCGCGATCAAGGTGCCCCGACGATGTTGACCCGCCGACCGCCTCGGTCGAACTTCACATACCCGTCAATGAGCGCGTAGAGCGTGTAATCGTTGCCGCAACCAACCCCCTGTCCGGGGTGAAATCGGGTACCGCACTGGCGTACGAGGATGTTTCCGGCTCGGACCTCCTGGCCACCGAACCGCTTCACGCCGCGTCGTTGGGCATTGCTATCGCGGCCGTTGCGGCTGGAACCTTGACCTTTTTTGTGGGCCATAATGACCTCCTTAGGATTCTGAATACTCCATGCGACGGGGACAGCCCCATTTTCGCGGCGGAAACGGTGAATCATTGGGCAAAACCGCCCTTGGTGCCGCGAAAATTGGGACAGTCCCCCTGTGAACGGTTACCAGGACGGTGAATTTTGCTTTTTACCGCCAGACCCACTCGTGGTCAAGGGCCCCTGGGGCGCCGAAGCGAATTTCGCCCTCGTGTTCAAAGAATTCGTCACCAGGCCGCCAGAAATTGAGCTTCAGCGTCTTTCGCGACAGGCGCCGGCCCCTTCCCAGCGGGTCGCCCTTCTGAAATGCGCCCGGCTCGTCGCGCCAGCGGTAGGCATTGGTCAGACCACGCACGTAGATGGAAAAATAGTCGGTCCGCGAGTCGATATCGACCCAGGTGGCAACCCCCCAAACCGTTTCGCCCGGCTGAATCGTTCGCTCGGCCATTTCCACCGTGTTCAGGAACCGCCGATTCGGGTCTTCGCGCATCCGGATCGGTCCCATGGCAACGGGGATCAGGCGCGCGGGATACACCTTTTCGAACCGCGGTACTTCCAAAAGGAACTGCGGGAGGAACCGCAAAGGCCGCGCCACCTTTTCAACTTCCCAGGTGCCGTCTGCCTGCTGAACCGGGTGCAAGACCTTTTCGCTGTTGGTCACCGAATACACCAAATACCATACTAGCTTCCGCTCCATCCGATCCGTCTCGGGGTGGGGGATATCAACCCGAATCATGCGCACAATCTTGAACTGAAACTCCAGGCCCCAAATGTCGCGGCGGAACGCAGCATCCTTCGCCCAATCGAAGTTCGGGTCGACCGCCAGCAGTTCCACGACGTCGTGACGGCTGAAAGTTTCTTCGACAAGAAGTTCAGGCTTCACGACCTTCATCACGCCTGGGGCAAGTTGCCGATACCCTGTGCCGCCCTGCCGGGGCGCCGCCGCAGCTTCCTCTTGCCCCAACGACGGGAAACACAGCCAAACTGCCACAGCAAGCGCACCGAGCCAAACAAGAAAAGTTTTTGACAAGTTCATCGATGTACTCTTTAAGGACTGGGATGCTCGCGAGGTCGCAGCGTCTGCACCGCGCGCTTCGGGCCACCTGATTCAAAACCACGCCCTGCCGCCGGCGGCGAAACGCCGGGACGGTCAGCGACAAAAGCTCTCTTCACTCTAGTATAATCAGAGCAAGGTCC
>SKZG01000166.1 GCA_007127495.1 Planctomycetales bacterium | reverse complement strand
CCACTTGCTTGCGCAGCGTGCTTGTATGGGGCGGATACTTCGGGGCGGGTCATTCGGGGTGGGTCATGCGCCATGGGTCGAGGGCTTTTTCGAGGTCGGCCTCTGGGAGAACTTCTCTTTCCTGGCACAACTCGCGGATGGTCTTTCCCGTTTCGAAGGCTTCTTTGGCCAGCGCCGCGGCGCGCTCGTAACCAATATACGGGTTCAGGCCGGTCACAAGCGATAGACTGCGCTCGATGCCCTCGGCGCACGCTGCGGCGTTCGCTTCCATGCCGGCGAGGCACAGGTTGGTGAATGCGGTGACGGAACCCGCAAGAATCCGCACGCTTTCCAGCGCGGCGTCGGCCATGGCGGGCATCATGACGTTCAGTTGGAACTGGCCGCCGGCCGCCCCACAGAATCCGATCGTGTGGTTGTTGCCCATCACGCGCGAAGCAGCCTGCATCAGCGCCTCGCACAGCACGGGGTTCACCTTGCCCGGCATGATGGAACTGCCGGGCTGCCGATCCGGGAGCCGGAGTTCATTGAACGCGCACCGCGGCCCGGAGGCGAGCCAGCGAATGCCGTTGGCCACATTGAACAAGGTAACGGCCACGGTGCTGAGCTGTCCATGACACTCGACCAGTCCGTCGCGCTGGGCGTTCGCCTCGAAGTGGTCAGCGGCCTCGATGAAGACGATTCCCAACTCCTCGGCCAGCAGGCTGCACAGGTTCCGCGCGAACTTCGGATGGGCGCTGATGCCGCTTCCGGTGGCCGTACCGCCGATGGGCAGTTCGAGCACGGCTTCCAGCGCCAAGCCCGCTCGCCCGACGGACCGGTCGAGTTGGCGTGCCATGCCGCCAATCTCCTGGCCGAGGGCCACGGGCGTCGCGTCGGCCAGGTGGGTACGGCCGATCTTGAGGATCGACTGCCAGGCTTTCGCTTTTTCCGCGAGCACGGCGCCGCAGTGCCGAAGCGCCGGAATGACCCCGCCGTGGATCGCGCGCGCCACGGCCACGTGGATGGCCGTGGGGAACACGTCGTTGCTGCTTTGGCCCAGGTTCACGTGGTCGTTCGGATGGATGGTTTTCTCCATCGCGAACCGATCGCCGCCGGACAGTTCGACGGCCCGGTTGGCGATAACCTCGTTCACGTTCATGTTCGTCGAGGTGCCGGAACCGGTCTGGAAGACGTCGATCGGAAACTGATCGTCGAGCTTTCCATCGGCCACTTCGCGGGCGGCTCGAAGCAGGGCGTCGATTTGGCCGGGCGCGAGGGGGCGGCGCGTCTTGGCCGGATCGGTCAGGCGGCCCAGGTCGCGATTCACATGCGCAGCCGACCACTTGATCAGCCCCAGCGCGTGGATCAACTCGGCGGGCATGGTGCGGCCGGAGATGGGAAAGTTCTCGACCGCCCGCTGCGTTTGCGCCCCGTAATAGGCTTCGCGCGGCAGCCGCACCTCGCCCATGCTGTCGCGTTCCGTTCGATGGCTGCTCATGGTACAACGGCCTCCTGGCGGCGCCGGAGCCGATTACTCCTTGATCAACTCGTTGACCGTCATGCCGGCGGGGATCATCGGCAGGACGTGCTCCTGATACGGCACCTGTACGTCGAGCAGGAACGGGGCCGGCGATTCGATCATCTCGCGCAATCCGTCGATCAGCTCGTCCTTCTTGGCCACGGACCGCGCTTGCCACTGGAATCCGCGGGCGACGGCGACGAAGTCGGGGTAGCGCACCTGCGGCGTAATGCCGTCGCCGCGTCCGAGCGCTTCGGGATCGTCGATCGAGCCCAGGTACGTGTGGGCACGGTTGGCCTGGTGGAATCGGTCCTCCCACTGGACGACCATGCCCAAGTGCATGTTGTTCAGCAGCAACACCTTCACCGGCAGTTTTTCACAATGGCAGGTAGCCATTTCCTGCACGTTCATCAGGAGGCTTCCGTCGCCGTCGATGTCGATGACCAAGGCATCGGGGTGGGCTGCCTTGGCGCCCAGGGCAGCCGGCAGGCCGAAGCCCATGGTGCCCAGCCCCCCGCTGGAAAGCCACCTTCGCGGCTTGCGCAGCTTGTAGAACTGAGCCGACCACATCTGATGCTGGCCCACGCCGGTGGCGATGATCGTATCGCGGTCGCGCGTGAGGCGCCAAAGTTCGTCGATGGCGTACTGGGGCAGGATCCCGCCGAACTCGGCCTTGTAGTGGAACGGATCGGCTTGCTTCCAGGCCGCGATCTGCCGGTGCCACTCGGCCAAATCTTCGGGTGGCTTGACAATCGTGTTCAGTTGCTTCAACACCTCCTTCACGTTGGCGTTGATGGCCAGGTCGGCTTCCTTGACCTTGTTGATTTCCGAGGGATCGATTTCGACGTGGACGATGGTCGCCCGCTTGGCGAACTCCGGCACCTTGCCGGTCACCCGGTCGTCGAACCGCACGCCGAGCGCGATGAGCAGGTCGGCCTCATGGACCGCCTGGTTGGCATACACGCTGCCGTGCATGCCCAACAGATCGAGCGAGAGCGCCTCGTCAGCCGGATAGACGCCGAGCCCCATGAGCGTCATGGCCACGGGAATGCCGGTCTTGCGGACCAATTCGCGCAGTTCCTCGGCCGCATCGGCGGCAATCACCCCGCCGCCGGCGTAGATGACCGGCCGGCGCGCGCCGCGGATCAAGGAGGCCAACGCGTCGATTTCATCGGGCGAGGCCACGCGCGTATTGAGCCGGTAACCGGGCAACTGCATGGGCGCGTCGTAGTCGGGAACCGTCTCGGCAAGCTGGACGTTCTTCGGCAGGTCGATCAACACCGGCCCCGGCCTACCCGTGGTGGCCACGTGGATGGCCTCGCGCACGACGCGGGCGACGTCGGCCACATCGGTGACGAGGTAGTGGTGCTTGGTGACGCTTCGGGCCACTTCGACGATGGGCGTTTCCTGGAAGGCGTCGGTGCCGATCACGGGTGTTCCCACCTGCCCGGTAATGGCCAGCAGCGGGATGCTGTCGAGCTTGGCGTCGGCAATGGGCGTGATGAGGTTGGTTGCCCCTGGGCCGCTGGTGGCCATGCAAACGCCAAGCTTCCCGGTACTTCGGGCATACCCCTGCGCGGCAAACCCGCCGCCCTGCTCGTGGCGCGGCAGGATCACGCGAACCCGGTCCCGAAAGCGTGTCAGCGACTGGTGCAGTGGAATGCTGGCCCCGCCGGGATACGCAAACACAGTATCAACGCCGTGGTTGACCAGCGTTTGGATGGCGATATCTGCCCCGCTTATAGCAAGATGCTTTTCAGCTTTGGGTGGGGTTGTGGCGGCACGTGCGGCCATATTGGCAAACTCCTCAAGCAACGGAGGCCACGGTAAGTGGCCCATGAGAGAAACGGAACGCTCCAGGCAACCGTTCACGCGTTCGGATGCATGGCAGGGTTGCCTGTGCGTAAACGGCTACAAATATAGCATACGCAATCGGGCCGGGGATTTCAACTGCCCCCCACGAAAAGGTGGATTCACATTCCGCCGTT
>SKZG01000582.1 GCA_007127495.1 Planctomycetales bacterium | reverse complement strand
TAATCCCTACGCAACTTGATGGTTTCAAAGCCCCGATTCTAACCAAATAGCGCAAGAATACAGGGGGGCGCCCTGGAAATCACCCTCGAACGGTAGACGGCACCACCGCGCCACCCCAAACCGAAACAGGGAAAAACACCGCTCTGCCGACGCCGGATCGGCGGTGGCGTTTACCTTCTAGGTATGTTAGACTCGTAATAATCTTTTACCGGTTTATGGGGACTAGTCCAAGTCTTTTGCACGGCGCGCAATACGCGGTATGGAAGTTGACGTTACCGTCCTGTATGGGTCGCAAACGGGCAATGCGGCCCGGATTGCGACCGACCTGACTCGCCGGTTACGGCGGATGGGACTACGGCCTGTTCTGCGCTGCATGAGCGAGATGCCATCCAACAGGCTTGCAGAGACGCGATACCTGCTTAGCGTGGTCAGCACCCACGGCCAGGGCGATCCCCCCGATAAGGCGGTCCGATTTTACGAGGTCCTTCACGGCGAGAATGCGCCGCGGCTAGTTGGGGTGCGCTTCGCCGTGCTAGCTTTGGGCGACATTGGATACGCGCAATTCTGCGCGGCCGGCCGCCGCCTCGACCAACGCCTTGCGGAGCTGGGCGCCGAACGGCTTGTTCCCCGTGCTGATTGCGACGTGGACTACACCGAGTCGGCGGAAGCATGGATGCACGGGGCCTTGGATGTGCTGGCGCGCGAGGTCGGAGGTGGCCCCAGACGCCGCCCTTCGGACTATCGCCCGACCGCGACCCTTCCGGGGATGCCCGCCGGCTACTCGCGCGCGCGCCCGTTCTCGGCGGAACTGGTCGATCGCTTTAAGCTCAACGGGCGCGGGTCCGGCAAGGCAACCTACCACTTGGAGTTTTCTATCGAGGGGGCCGGGCTCAAATACGAACCGGGCGACGCATTGGGCGTCTATCCGGAAAACGACCCTCGTCTGGTTGAGGAGCTGCTCCGCGCGATGCGTTGGGACGACGATGCCCCGGTGCCGGCCGGCGGGGCAAAGCATTCGCTTTGGGATGCTCTCTTGCGATACTACGAAATCACCCGTTTGACGAGGCCGTTGTTGGAGCAAGCGTCGCGTTTCGGAATGCCCTACCTGGCTGAACTGCTGCATCCGGAACGAAAGGCGGAACTCGATGCGTACATGGACGGCCGGGACCTGCTGGACCTGGTGCGCGACTTCTCGCTTTGGCACGTGCCCCCTGCCGAGTTTGTGGCGATACTGCGCCGGATGCCACCCCGGCTGTATTCCATTGCCGGCAGTTATCGCGCCAACGCGGGACGGGTTGCTGTGACCATGGCTACAGTGCGGTATCGTACCCACGGACGCGACCGTTGCGGCGTATGTTCGGCGTATTGCACAGATCGGATTTCCGTCGGCGAATGCGTACCGGTGTTTGTCAACGACAACCCCAACTTCCGTCTGCCTGCCGACCCCGCTTCCGACCTTGTTATGATCGGACCCGGCACGGGGGTGGCGCCGTTTCGAGCGTTTCTGCAGGAGCGGGAGGCGACCGGCGCGACCGGGAAAAGCTGGCTCTTCTTCGGAGATCATCGCTTCCGAACCGATTTCCTGTACCAGACCGACTGGCATCGGTGGCTTCAACAGGGTAGGTTAACTCGCATGGACGTCGCGTTTTCCCGCGACACGGAGCCCAAAACCTACGTGCAGCACCGCATGATGGAACACCGCCGCGAGTTGCTCTCCTGGCTGAACCACGGCGCTTATGTGTACGTGTGCGGCAACCAGAAACGCATGGCGCCCAGTGTCCATTCGGCCCTGGAAACCATCCTGGCCGGTTCGGCCGGCACGGCACCCTGCGAAGCTTGCAACCGCTTGAAGGAACTGATGACGCAGGGGCGATATCAGCGCGACGTTTATTAGGACGAAAGGCAAGATATGTCGGACCATCTTGAGCAGCCCCTGACCGAAATCGAACGCATCAAGCAGTCGAGTCGCTATTTGCGAGGTACGATCGCCGAATCTGTGGCGAATCGGCTGACCGGCGCGGTTGCAAAGGCCGATTCGCACTTGTTGAAGTTCCATGGCGTTTACCAGCAAGACGACCGCGACCTGCGTAAGGAGCGGACGCGGCAAAAGCTGGAGCCGGCCTACGAGTTCATGCTGCGCATTCGCGTCCCCGGCGGCGTCCTGACACCCGACCAGTGGCTCGGTGTCGACCGTATCGTTCGACAATATGCCCGAGGCACGATCCGACTCACCACGCGACAGTCGCTCCAACTGCATGGTGTTCCGAAGTGGCGCTTACGAGAGGTTTTTCAGGAAATCAATCGGTTGGGACTGACCACGATGGCCGCTTCCGGCGATCTGAACCGGAATATTGTGTGCGCTAGCAATCCCGATCCACCGAAGCTACACGCCAACCTGGTCGCCTGGTCGAAGCGCATTGGTGAACATCTGGCCCCGCGAACCAAAGCGTACCATGACCTTTGGCTGGCGGAGGCGCCGGCGAGGGGGCCGAGCGATGACCGCGAGCCGCTGTACGGTCCGGGTTATCTGCCGCGCAAGTTCAAGATCGCCGTGGCCGCGCCGCCCTCGAACGACGTCGATGTGTTTGCCCACGACTTGGGGCTGATCGCCATTGCCGACGGCGACCGACTGACCGGGTTCAACGTGGCGGTAGGCGGCGGCATGGGTCGGACTCACGGAAAGGATGAAACGTTCCCCGCCTTGGCTTCTGTGATTGGCTTCTGCAGCCCCGAGCAGGTCATTGATCTGGCCGAGAAGGTGTTGCTCATCGAACGCGACTTCGGTGATCGCACCAACCGAAGGCATGCCCGATTGAAGTATGTCCTGGCGGATCGTGGCAGGGCGTGGTTCATGGACGAGTTACACGCTCGCCTGGGCTGGACGCTCCAACCGCCCCACCCCTTTCACTTCGAAAGCAACGCCGACCGCCCCGGTTGGACCGAGGGCGCTGACGAGAGCCACAACTTGACGCTGTTCATAGCGAGCGGCCGGGTGGGCGATTTCGACGGCTACCCGCTGCTGAGCATCCTGTGTGAGATCGCCGAACGCCATTCCGGCCAGTTTCGACTGACTCCGAATCAGAACCTGATGGTATCGGGCGTGACAGACACGGATCGGCCGCGAATCGAGCGGCTGGTGCGCGAATACCAATTGCACGATGGCACGCGAACCGCGCCGGTGCGAAACGAAGCGTTGGCCTGTGTAGCCCTTCCCACTTGCAGCCAGGCCGCGGCTGAGGCGGAGCGATACTTGCCTGAATTCCTGGCCCATCTCGAGGGGATTCTGGCGGAAGTCGGACTCATGAACGAGCCGATTTGTGTTCGCATGACCGGCTGCGCGAACGGCTGCGCCCGCCCCTACTTGGCAGAGATCGGCGTGGTGGGCCGAGCGGCCGGCCAGTACAACCTGTACCTGGGCGGCGATGCCGTCGGGCGGCGGCTGAACCGACTTCACCGTGAGAGGCTCAACGAAGACGAACTGCTCGAC
>SKZG01000219.1 GCA_007127495.1 Planctomycetales bacterium | reverse complement strand
GTATAAACATCAGTGCAGTAGCCCCACGTTTGCACCTTCCGGCCATTGTGGTACAGGAGCGGGTTCGTGTACCGGTGCAGGTTCCCCCGCGGCTCCGACGGCTGCCCGATTCCGCCGCCAAGATGGACCAGCGACTCGTCGAAGCCCTGGTCCATCGGGCGCATGGGGTAGCTGTCGCCCAGGTGCCACTTGCCGAAAATGCCCGTCCGATAGCCCGCCGCGCCCAGTGCCTCGGCCACGGTCACCTCCTCCGGCTCCATCATGGCCCGGCCGCGGAAGGTGTCGACCACGCGGGTGCGGTAGTTGTAGCGGCCGGTCATCAGGCTGGCGCGGGTGGGCGAGCAGACCGGATGGACGTAGAAGGCGGCCATCGACGCGCTGCCTTTGGCCAGCCGGTCGAGGTGCGGCGTGTCGATCACGTCGTTCCCCTTCGCGCCGAAATCGCCGTAGCCTTGGTCATCGGTGATGATCAGCACGACGTTCGGCCGATCGTTCCGCGTGCTCGTCGCATCGGCAGTCGCCGCAGCGACGGCGGACAGCAACAGCGGGAGGGCAAGTAAGCATAGCTTGATCATGACGTTGATTCCTTACTACTGTGGCCGAACTCGAGTACGCAGTGATTCTGGTTGCCGAGACTCCGTACTCTCTACTGCTTGCCCGTCGGGCTTGAACGCTAATGTTGGTTGTCGTACTGAGCACTCCGTCCTTCGGGCCGACCTAGACAAAGCACACTGCGGGCGTGACGCCGGGGTCTTCACTGAGCGCCGCCCAGCTCGAAGTGGTGTGTGTTCCGGCCCGGCCCCACCTCCACGAGCAGTTCCGTGTCCGGGCCCCGGTAGCGGCCGGAAATGCGTACCGCATTTTCCGGGGCGGGCAGGCCCTGTTCGGCGGCCCAGGCCGCCGGGCCGTAGATTTCAACCTGGTAGGTTCCCGGCATGATCCAATGGATGGTGCGCGACGT
The DNA here is from genome assembly GCA_007127495.1 of Planctomycetales bacterium. Taxonomy (GTDB): domain Bacteria; phylum Planctomycetota; class Planctomycetia; order Pirellulales; family Thermoguttaceae; genus PWXP01. The sequence continues at coordinate 2,534 of SKZG01000219.1, read as the reverse complement.
GACGGCCCGGTAGCGCCCCCGCTGGTCGGTCAGCGCCGAACCGGCGCCCGTTTCCAACGAGGTGGGCACAAAGTTGAGCATCGCCCCCTCGACCGGTCGGCCGTCGAGCGCGACCGTGCCGGTCAACTGCGCCCGATCCGACCGGCCGCAGCCGGCCAGGACGAGCACACCCAGGATCAGGACCTTCAGGTTGCGGCCGGGTGCCGGCCAAACTGGTTTATTCATTGCGGAATGGACACCGGCAGGCGGTCGTTGCGGAGACTCAAACGCTGGAATACGCCACAGTTGGCGTCTCTGGGGTTGTCGCCGCCCCAGCCGGTGAAGTTGCTGTTGATCGTATCGGGCAGGAAGTGGACGGAGCCGTCGGCGAAGCCGAAGTTGGCGCCGCCGGGATGTTCGCTCGAGTAATTGTACGAGAAACCTACAGCGTTGGGCCCTTGCATCGAGCGGGCGAGCGTCGAGTAAATGGGGAAGCTGCCATTCTGGTTCGCCGCGCCGACCCAAATGGCCGCCCCGGAGCCTCCACCTTCCCCTCCCAACCAGGCCCGCTCGCCAATGGCGAACGTGTTCGAGGTCCCGTCGGTAATCGACTCGATGCGGACGGCCCCGCCGTATACCAGGACGCCGCGCGGCGAAGGTTGTTCGTGCGGGTGGCGCCAGCAATGATTGCCAACGTAATTCGACGTTGCCGCCAACTGGCCGGTTCCCGCGAGCGTTCGGTTTCCCGCATCGTTCAGATCGGGCGCGGGATCCGAGGGGCACCGATACACCGAAAGGGACGATTGCACCGCCGCGGTGAAGCCGTCGGGGTCGTCATTGTAGGCTTCGTACAGCTTTTTGCGGCCGACGCCCAGGCCGGCATGCAACGCATCTTGTTCGAGGAAGGGCAGGATCAGCACCGCCCAGCCCCACGACGCCCGAGCGTACGGCGCCGAATCGTACGGCACCACACCCGCCGGAAACGACCGGTGGGCACTGTGGTAGCTGTGCAGAGCCAGCCCCATTTGCTTCAGGTGGTTCGTACACTGCAACCGCCGCGCCGCCTCGCGCGCCGCCTGCACGGCCGGCAGCAGCAGCGCAACGAGCACACCGATGATGGCGATGACCACAAGCAGCTCGACCAGTGTAAACGCTGCTCCTGGATCGCGGCTTTTTGATTTTGGCATGATACCGGCACACGGTTTCTGTGCATGTAGGTGTCCAAAGGGCCGCCATCGTGCCCTGTTGGAGCCGCGGTCCTACCGCGCGGCTTCACGCCTCCTCACCGGCGGCGGCGCACCAGTCACGTAGGGTGGGTGGTTCCGGCCGCGTACTGGGCGGTCGAACCTTGGTTTGCGGTCTCCGAAGCGGCCGGGTTCACCCACGCGGCGCGCCTGTAGTGGTCAATCATGCGCTCCACCGCCGCAGGGGCGGTGGGGGCGTTGTGCTTCCCTGTTGGCCGAAGGCCTCTTGTTCGTCCAGCTCAGGGCAACGCCCGCGGGCTGGACGAACCAAAGGCCTTCGGCCATATTTCATTGCGGACCGGATGGAACACGATCCAAAGCGGCGTCAATCCACCGCACTCCGAAAACGGAACCAGACGCTAGCGCGTTGCGGCTGATTCGAGCACACCGCACCAGCAAGCGAATCCGATCCACTCGCCGGCGCCCGTGCTTGCATCACTTGGTACTCCGTACTCTTTCTTTACCGCCGCCGCCGCACCAGCAGCCCGCAGGCTGCTGCAATTAGCGCGAGCATCCACGCACCCGGCTCCGGCACGACAGTCAAAACAAGGTCGCCGGTGTCCTGCGTGAAGGTCCAGGTGTTCAGGCCTTCGGACCGGGTCCAAACGCCGTTGTCGTTGTCCAGCAAGCCCGTGTAAACCGCACCGACGAGTTCGACGGAAGCGAAGGAACTCGAAGTATTCGTAAAGGCGTTGAACAGGTTGAACACGTACTCGCCCACCCCGAACGTGGTTCCGACATCCAGGTTGAGCGTGCCGCCGTAGCCGAGCGTGGCGGCGACATCGATGCCGTCGTAGTCCGTGCCGCGCACCATGCCGTCGCCCAGGATTTCCATGGTCGTGGTGGACTCGCTGCCCAAGGTCAGGTCATCTCCAAAGCCAAGAACGCCGGCGCTGGTGCCCGGGTTCAGATTGCCGTTGATCGTGGTAGCCCCTCCGATCGTGCCGGAGCCGCCCAGGATCGCACCGGAGGCCACGGTGACCGCGCTATTGGCATGTGTGCTGCCGTTGACCAGCAGCGTTCCGGCATTGACTGCGGTCGCGCCGGTGTAGGTGTTGGCGCCGGAAAGGGTCAGCGTGCCGGCGCTATGTTTATGGATGCCCATGGTGCCGGTAATAGTGCCGGAAAATTCATTATCGGAAGCCCCACAAACTTGCAAAACCGAGTCGTCTCCGCCTCCGGCTAGAATGGTGCCGCCGCCGCTGAGAGTGCCAATTCTCGCGTTCGATCCAAGGTCGCCGAGATCGAACGTTCCGCCGGCTGCAATCGCCACGTTGGGTTCATTAAGATTGCTGAAAACCCAGTTAGGCC
>SKZG01000058.1 GCA_007127495.1 Planctomycetales bacterium | reverse complement strand
TGGCGTCATGAACTTGATCCTTGCTATGCGGCTAAGCCCGATGCTATCAGCCCCACCCGAGCCATGCAAGCCGTAGCTGGCCAGTCATCGGTCCGGCCGGGGCAAGCCCGGCGGGGAAGGAAGGGGGCGCGGGGGCGCCCGGCGGTAGCTGGCCAATCGTGAAACCGGCCGGGGCAAGCCCGGCGGAGAAGGAGGGTGCATATCGCCTTCGGCGAAAAGCCATCCCCATCCCGATTCCCATCCACATCCACCTCACTCCCTGCGCACAACCGGCTCCAGACGGCCTTCGGCAAGGAGGAGGCTTTTGCGGCCGCCGCCGCCGAAGAACTCGACCGTGGCTTATCGGCCGGCGCCGCTACCGCTGAGCGAGACGATGCGGCCCAGTCCGCGGGCGGGATGGCATACGAGCATGCCCTGGGCGAAGGTGTCGGGCGGGGCGGGCTCGGGCGGCGAACCGGCGCCGAGCATCTGGGCGGCGGTGGTCATGTTTGCGGGCATGCGCCGCGGGGCTTTGCCTGCGGGCTGCGGCGGGTCGGGCGCCGGGGCGAGGACCGGCTCCACGTCGGGCGGTTCCGCCGGCATCCATCGTTCGGAGCCCGGCTCTTCGAACCGGATTTCGTCGCGGGGCAGTTCCATGAGAAAGTGGCTGGGGATGGTCATTCGGCGCCGGCCACGGAAGTCGCGGTATCGGGCCATGCTGAGCTGAAGCTCCTCTTGCGCGCGGGTGACGCCGACGAACAGCAGGCGCCGCTCCTCCTCCAGGTGGTCGGCATGGTCGCGATTCCGTTCGTGGGGAATCAGGCCCTCCTCGACGGCCGTGATGAACACTACGGGGAACTCGAGCCCCTTGGCGGCATGGAGCGTCATGAGTGTGACCCGGTCGGCCACCTGCTCCCAGTCGTCGGTATCGCTGACCAGGCTGGTTTCTTCGAGGAATCGTTCGAGGGGTCCGGCGCCGCCGTGGCGTTCGTCGAACTCGCGGGCGACGGTGAGCAGTTCCTCGATATTGGCCAGGCGGTCGTCGTCTTCCGGGCTTCCGGACTGCTCGAGGTACTCGCGGTAGCCGCTTTCGGCCACCACGGTGCCGAGCAGTTCCTCCATGGGTGCGCCGGCCAGCGAGCTGAGCCGATCCATCAGTGCCACGAAGCGCCGCACCTTGGCGGCGGCGGCGGGTTTGACGGTGCCGATGCGTTTGACATCGCGCGCCGCCTCGAGCAGCGACATTCCCCGGCCGGCGGCATGGGCCGTGAGCCGGCGCACGGTGGTCGGGCCGATGCCGCGCGGCGGCACGTTGATGACCCGCAGCAGCGCGATTTCGTTTCGCGGGTTGCCGGCCAGGTGGACGTAGGCCAGCGTGTCTTTGATCTCGCGGCGCTGGAAGAACTCCAGCCCGTGGACGAGCTGGAAGGGCACGCCCTCTTCGCGCAGCGCGAATTCGAACGCCCGGCTGAGCGCGTTGACCCGGTAGAAGACGGCGAAGTCGCACGCCCGGCGGCTGCCGGAGCGGATGGCCGCGGCGATGGTGGCGGCGATGGCGTGTGCCTCGTCCTGCTGGGTGGGGAAGCGGGCGATGCGCACCGGGGTTCCCACGCCGTTTTGGGTGAAAAGGGCTTTCTCTTTCCGCTTGACATTATGCGAGATCAACTGGGCGGCCACGGACAGGATGCGCTGGGTGCTCCGGTAGTTCTGCTCCAGGCGAACGACCTTGGCGCCGGGAAAGTCGCGATCGAACTCCAGGATATTGCCCAGGTTCGCCCCGCGCCAGCCGTAGATGGATTGGTCGGGGTCGCCGGTGACCGCCAGGTTCGGATGATCGATCGAAAGCGCCCGCACAATCGCGTACTGCGCCAGGTTGGTGTCTTGGTATTCGTCGACGAGGACGAACCGGTAGCGCTCGTCGAGGCTTCGGCGCACCTCGGGGTTCTCGCGCAGCAATTCGGCCACGTGGAGCAGCAGGTCGTCGAAATCGACCGCATTGGCCGCGGTGAGCAGCGCCTGGTAGGCGGGGTACACGCGTTGGACGGCGGCGTCGAGTTCATCGCCGTGGCGCGGGCGATAGCGTTCGACGGTGAGCAGGTGGTTCTTGGCCCAACTGATGGCGTTGCGGAGCGAATCGGGGGTGCATCGCAGGGCCGGGCCGTCGGCCGTTTGCAGCACGCGGCGGAGCGCCTGGCCGCTATCAGCGGTATCGAAGATGGTGTAGTTTTCCTGGAGCCCCACCAGGGGGGCATATTGCCGCAGGAGCCGTGCGCAGAAGCGGTGGAAGGTGCTCACCCAAACGCGGCGGCCGGGTGCGAGCCGCTCGACGCGTGCCTGCATTTCCTCGGCGGCCTTGTTCGTGAAGGTGAGCGCGACGATGTTCTGCGGCGGCACCCCCTCGTGCAGCAGCCAAGCGATACGGTGGGTGACGACGCGGGTTTTGCCGCTTCCGGGCCCGGCGAGGACCAGCATGGGCCCCTCGCAATGCTTGACCGCGTCGCGTTGTGCGGGGGTCAGGTCGTCAAGGAGCAGGTTCACCGGGCGGCCCTCCGTGGATGTGCGCTTTCCATGGCGCCCATTATACGCCACGCGCCCTTACCTTGAAACACAGGCTTACCTTGAAACACAGGCTTACCTTGAAACACAGGCTTACCTTGAAACACAGGCTTACCTTGAAACACAGCCCGGCTCGAGTGGCATCTTGCGGTAGTCGGCGCCGCCCGGCGTGGCGTGCTCGAAGTTGGGCGTGACGTCGGCGTCGACGTTTCCCAGGGCCCAGGCCAGGCCGGCCAGGGCGATTTGTTGGAAGCGGGGATCCAGCCATACGTCTTCCCGGTGGCCCAGCGAAGTGTAGAAGACGCGGCCCTTTCGGAACATGCGAGCCCAGGTACCGGGCATGGGCGGCCGCGCGTACAGATTGCTCGTCATCCCGGCGGTATCGAGCGCGAAGATCACGTGCATTTCGGGCGACACCTTCTTGAAGGCGTACCACTCTTCGAAGAAGGTAAGCGCCCCGTCCAAACCGTCCAGCCCAGGAAATCGGCTCGACGTGCGGCGCAGCGTTCCCTCTTGTTCCGGCCCATGCCCGCAAAACTCCGCGCCCACCATCTTGATGTACGGGTCCACGCCTTCGCCGTAGAAGGTGTCGGCCGCGGCGTGGAACCCGACAAAACCCTTGCCGCCGGCGATCGCGTCGAGAAGGCGTTGCTTGCCCCGCGGTGTCATGGGCGGGGTGTCGAGGCCTTTGGTCTGAAGCAGATCGCCGAGGGTATAGAAGGCAAAGGCGTCGTATTGGTCGAGATCGCCGTCGAAGACCTCGCCGTCCTTCGAGCAGATCACGTCGAGTCCGGCGCGGGCGGCCACGTCGGTGAGCACCGTCTCGGAATGGCTGAGCACCCCGGGCTCGCGATGCACCACGGAATGTTCGAACCCGACCGTGCGCGTGAAGTACAGAATGCGTTGTTTTCTGCCGGCAGGGGGTGGTGTCCAGCCGGGTGGTGCTGCCGGGTTTTCAGGG
>SKZG01000387.1 GCA_007127495.1 Planctomycetales bacterium | reverse complement strand
CACCGCCCGAAATCCCGGAACCACTCATCGAGCAGCTCGCCCCGGGGGGGCGGCTGGTCATTCCAGTCGGGCGCTTCTTCCAGCAATTGGTTCTTGTGCGGAAGCTGCCCGATGGGAGGGTGGAGCGGGAAACCGTCCTTCCCGTGCGTTTCGTTCCCATGACAGGCGAAGCGCAGGAGGCGGAACGTCCGTAGCCTCGCACGAAGCGTACCTACGAGTGTTGGATGTGGCCTCTTCGGCCGCCTTGCCCGACCCGCTATTATTTCGAAAGGTCTTTTTCCCCATGCTTTGGATCCAAGTGCTCATCCTTGCGGTCATTCAAGGTATTACCGAGTTCCTGCCCATCAGTTCGTCGGGCCATGTGATTGTGGGCGCGTCGTTGTTCGATCAATTCGGCGAAATGATGACGGAAAAGCTCACACTCAACATTGTGCTCCATGTGGGCACGCTCGCGTCGATTTTGGTCTTCTTTCGCGATCGAATATTCGCACTGCTCGGGCGCGACCGCCGCGTGATTGGTTTGCTGGTAGTTGGTACCTTGCCCGCGATTGGCATCGGGTTGCTGCTGAAGGCTTCTCCCTTGGGCTCAGGCATTGAACGCACCCTGGAGAGCCCGCTCGTGGCCGGCCTGATGTTCCCCGTGACCGGCGCCATGCTCTTGTGGGCCATGCGTCACGAGGGCGGACAACTGGCCTGCCGGGAAATCAGCTACCGCCATGCCCTTGTGATCGGGCTTTTCCAAGCGTTTGCAGTCCTGCCGGGCATTTCGCGCAGCGGCTCAACCATTGTAGCGAGTCTAGGCTCCGGGCTGCGACGCGAGGAAGCCGCCGTCTTTTCGTTCCTGCTGGCCATTCCCGCCCTGGCCGGCGGCGGGCTGCTCGAATTGATCGACTTGTACCGCAAGGGGCCCGGCGACACCCCGGGCGCTATGCTTGTTGCAGGCGGATTCGTCAGCTTTGCGGTAGGCCTGTTCGCCCTCTGGTGGCTTCTTCTCTGGATTCGGCAAGGGCGCCTGGGCTTGTTTGCCTGGTATCTTATGCCACTCGGCGCCGCAGTGCTACTTTGGCAACTGCTCGGGTGAACCGTTGCGACGAAGCAGCTTCGCCGCCTCCCGGCACAGCCCGTGGGCAAGGTCGGCCGTCTTGGCTTCGGCAATGGCGCGGACGATCGGCTCGGTGTTGCTCGGGCGCACCAGCAGCCAGCGGTCGGGCCAGTCGAGCCGCAGGCCGTCGAGCCGGTTGGGCTCGGCGTCGGAAAAGTGCGACTGCAAGGCGTCCATCCCTGCGGCCACTGCCTCCGACGGCAGCTCGATCTTGGTCTTCACGATTTCGTAACGCGGCAGAGCGTCGGCCAGCTCGCCGATGGATGCGCCGCGGGCGGTCATGGCGTCCAGCAGCAGGGCCATGCCCACGAAGCTGTCACGCACCAGCCCGACGCGCGGGTCGATGGGGCCGCCGTTCCCCTCGCCCCCAAAGACGGCGTTGTGCTCCAACATGGCGTCCACCACGTTCGCCTCGCCCACGGCTGCGCGCACCAGCGGCACGCCATAGTGCTCGGCCAGGTCCTGCGACATGCGGCTTGTGGCACAATTGATCACCACGGGTCCCTTGCGGCTGCGCAGCACGTGGTCGACGCACAGGGCCACAGTATACTCCTCGCCCAGGTAGCGTCCGTGCTCGTCGATGACGGCCAGCCGATCGGCGTCGGGATCCTGGCAGAATCCGATCCGGGCGCCGGAGGCGGCCACCTCCGCCCGCACGCCGTCGAGGTTCTCGGCGGTAGGTTCCGGCGGATGCTCGAACTGCCCGTCCTGCTCTTCACCCAGCACGGTCACGTAGCAGCCGAGTTCTTCGAGCACGCGGCGGCCCAGGAAACTGCCCGCGCCGCGGTTCGCGTCGAGCAGCACGGTGTATTGCCTTTCGCGGATGGCGGCGTAGTTGACGATGCTCAGTACGGCATGGAGGTGGGGCGAGAGAACATCGACGCATTCGCGGCCGGCGCCGAGGCGGTCGTGGGCGGCCCAGTCGATCCGGCCGGCCCGGTAGCGGTCGAGCACCTCCTGGCCCGGCCCGGCGGGAATGATGCGGCCGTCGGCCGAGAACAACTTCAGCCCGTTATAGGGCGAAGGGTTGTGGCTGGCTGTGATTTGCACCGCCCCGCCTGCCCGAACCTCGCGCACCAGCACGCCCACGCTCGGCGTGGGCAGAATGCCGGCGTCGAGCGTGTCGCGGCCCGCCGCGTGAAGGCCGGCATGGATGGCTTGGGCCAGCATCCTGCCCGAAGGTCGCCCGTCGCGGCTGATGAGAATAGGGCCCGGCGACGCGATGCCGGCAAAGGCCGTGGCATAGCGAATGGCCACTTCGGGCGTAAGGCTCTCGCCGACGATGCCTCGCAAACCGGAAACGCTGATAATGGGCTCGGGCACGGGCAACTCCTCCATGATGGAAACTACGGAACAGCAGTATACAGTCCAATACGCATTTGGGAAAGGGCCAAGAACGAGGGCCGGCGGTGGGGCCCCTTGGTCTGGGGTTCGCTCTTTACAATAATGAGCGTTTCGAGAATCTAAACGCTCCGTTGACCACAGTCCCGAAACGATCGATCCATCATGCCCGACAAGCAAACCACTCTGGCCCAAATCGATGCGGCGATGCGCGAGGGCGATCTGTCCCCCGCAGCGGCCGAGAACATCCGTACCTGGCTCAACGAGCCCTACTACGAGGAATACGCTGAGCAGGTGGCCGACCACGTGGCGGCCGGCAAGTGGCGAGAGCTGGACGACGCCTTCTGGACGACCATCCCCTTCGGCACCGGCGGCCGGCGCGGCAAGATGTACCCGATCGGCACGAACGCCATCAACGATCGCACCATCGGCGAGAGCGCCCAAGGACTGGCGGATTTCGTCAAGGACCAGCTTGCCGGCAAGCCGCTTCGCTGCGCGATCGCCTACGACACCCGGCACCGGTCGCGCCATTTCGCTGAGCTTTGCGCCCAAATTATGGCCGCCGCCGGGTTCACCGTGTACTTCCTCGACGGATACCGCAGCACGCCGGAGCTTTCGTTCGCCGTGCGGCTGAAAGAATGTTCCTGCGGCATCATGATTACGGCCAGCCACAACCCGCCCAGCGACAACGCCGTGAAAATCTACGGCCCCACCGGCGGCCAACTTCTGCCCCCGTACGACAAGCAGTGCATCGACCGCATGCAAAGCGTTACGTGGATTCGCCGCGTTTCCTTTCAGCAGGCCATGACCGAGGGCAAGGTCCTCTACTGCCAGGACGAGGTCGACCGCGCATTTCTCGACGCCGTCATGCAGCAGAACGTCGAGGGTCCGCGGGCGATCAAAATCCTCTACTCGCCGCTGCACGGCGTGGGGGCGTCGGCCGTATGCCCCGTACTGGAGCGGGCGGGCTTCGCCGACGTCAAGGTGTTCGGCCCGCACGCCAACGCCGACCCCGACTTCACCAACGTACCCAACCACAGCGCGAACCCGGAAAACGCCGTCGTGTT
>SKZG01000363.1 GCA_007127495.1 Planctomycetales bacterium | reverse complement strand
GCCATTTCGCCCTACCGCGAATGAATCCACCCGTTCCCAAACGGCATCGAGGTACTCGTGCGACCGCTTGGCCCCCGGTGAATCCATCCGCTGCCGAAGGGACTGGAAGTCGTGGTGCGGCCACCGGGTCCGGAATGCGTCCATCCGTTGCCGAATGGGGTCGATGTCGTCGTGGGCCCGCTGGGGCCGGAATGGATCCACCCGCTTCCAAACGGGTTTGAAGTCGTCGATTGACCGCCGGGGCCGCTGTGAATCCAACCACGGCCGAATGGCGTCGAGGTAGTGGTTCGCCCGCCGGGGCCGGTGTGGATCCAGCCGTTGCCGAACGGCTGGGATGTGGTGCTGCCGAATCCCGACTGGGCACTGGCCACCTGCACGTCGCCCGCCCAAACGAAGACCACCAGCACGACCGCTACACAGAAAGACTTAACCAACATGACTCACTCCTTACTACGAGATGTCAAAAACTGCCGGAAGCACTCGCTTCCAGCCTCTACCCAGCATTGCGAGCGCCGCCGGGTCCAGAGGACACGGGTTCGCTGAATTGCAGGGAATCCAACCTATTTGGAAGCGTAAGTCGCCTCTCCAAAACAACTTGCGTCCACGGCCCTTCCACGCGTTCGCTGTTCCAAAACGTCGCGCGCCCCCTCGTACGAGAGGGGGCTTGAGGTGTTCCGATCGGCTCGGTACGATGGTATCGTAGTGCTGGCACGTGAAGATCAGGCCCTTCGGTAGGGGGTTCTTATGCAAGGCTCCGCCGGACAGACCACCGCGATTCAGAGCTGCCTTGAACGCATGCGGCTCGGCGACCCCGCAGCGCGGGACGAGTTGTTCGTTCACGCGAGTAGGCGCCTGTACCGGCTGGCACACAAAATGCTGCAGGGCTTTCCCGGTGTACGGCGCTGGGAAGAGACCGACGATGTCGTTCAACAGGCGGCCATTCGCCTGTCGCGGGCGTTGTCGGCGGAAACGCCTACCTCGGTTGCTCATTTCTTCCGGCTGGCCGCGGTCCAGATCCGACGTGAGTTGATTGACCTTTCGCGTCGTTTGTATGGACCAGAGGGGATGGGGGCCCATCACCATACCGGAAGGCCGGCTGGCGACGATTCCACTCCGCACCCGTACGAAGCCCAAGCAAATACCGACGGCCCGGCCACACTCGCCAGATGGACCGAGTTTCACGAGGCGGCGAAAAAGCTGCCTTCAGATGAGCGCGATGTTTTCGACCTGCATTACTACGGAGACCTCATGCTCAAGGAGGTCGCCGAGGCCTTGAATATCTCGGAACGAACCGCCAGACGGCGTTGGCGTTCGGCGAAGCTGATCCTGTTCGAGTATTGTGACGTTGGTCTTACGTGAAGTCGGGTAAAAGGAGGGCCTCGCTGTGAAATCCGAACCGTTCTCCGAATCGCAGCTTGCCAAGATCGACGAGATTCTCGATCGATGGGAGGCGCTCCAATCCGAGGCTGCCGGTCTCTCGACGGACGAGTTTCTCGCCAATTTCCCGGAACTGCAAGACTATCCGGACCTGCGGCAAGCCATCGTTCGTCACATCCGGGCCGATCGATGGTTCAGTGATCTTCAGGATACGGATGACGGACCGACACCACCCGAACGGCAACCGCCGTCGAAACTGGGGCGATACGAGCTGCTGGAACGGATCGGCCAGGGCGGTTTCGGCCAGGTGTGGCGGAGCCGCGATACAGAACTCGAACGCGACGTAGCCATCAAGATTCCGCGTCCTGATCGGCTCGGTTCACCCGAACAAGCGAAGAAGTTTCGGGAAGAAGCCCGCAAGGTAGCCAAGCTGGACTACCCAGGCATCGTGCCCGTATTTTACTGCGACCAGCAGGATTCGTATTTCTTCATCGTTTCCAAGTGGATCGACGGATCGAGTCTGGCGGAGCGGCTCAAACGGGGCCGGCTGTCGCCGACCGAGTCAGCCCGGATCGTCGCCGAAGTCGCCGACGCGCTGCACCATGCCCACCTTCGCGATTTGGTCCACCGCGACGTCAAACCGGGTAATATCCTCCTGGATGCCCAGGGCCGGGCCTACCTCACCGACTTCGGGATCGCCGTCACCGAGGACGATTTGCTGAAGGACTCGGGCAGCATCAGCGGCACGCTCGGGTACATGGCCCCCGAGCAAGCACAGGGCGAAGCCCTTCGCGTGACGTCGCGGACCGACATCTACAGCCTGGGCGTCGTCCTGTACGAGCTATTGACCGGCCGGCAGCCCTTCCGGGCGAAGGGGCTGAGCGACCTGCGAGAGCAGGTGCTTTGTGGTGAACCCCGCGCCCCTCGGACGATCGACGACACGATTCCGGCCGGTTTGGAGCGCATCTGCCTGAAGGCGATGGCCAAGGACCCCGAACGACGGTACACGACGGCCGCGGATATGGCACGGGACCTGCGGGACACGTTGCAGGAAGCGATGCCGCGAGAAACGGGAAGCCAAGACCGTGTGGGACCGAACCGCACCAAGATCGTTCGGCGCTCCTTGGCGGCAATGGTTGCCGTTCCCCTGGTGGTCGTGGCGGCGTGGTGGGCCTGGCCGGAACCGCCGTTGCCTGCGCTGCGGGGGAGCGTGCAAGTTCACGTTCTGAAGGTGGACGGTACGCAAGCCGATCTGACCTCACCGTCGGCCCTCCCGCTGCAGACGGGGGATGCGGTCCGGTTGGAGGCCCACTTGAACCGGCCGGCCTATGTCTACCTGCTGTGGATCAATGCCGAAGGCGAGGTCTCGCCCATCTACCCATGGCAACCTGGCAGGTGGGATGAGCGACCAGTACACGAACGGCCGGTTGATCGGGTTAGCCTGCCGGACGATTCGGGAGACTTCTGGTCGCTCAAAGGCGAGCCCGGAGTGGAGACGGTACTGCTCCTGGCCCGTGAACGACCGTTGCCCGCCGATACCGACCTTGTGGCACTGTTGTCCGGTTTGCCGCGTCCGACCGTCGAGTCCCATGGACATGCCATCTGGTTCGGCGATGGTACAGTCCGCCGGACGGTTCACCCGCCTGACCGCGGTCCCGATTTTGACGTGCTGGTCCGGCGAAACGATAGGGTTGCCGAAATGCATGGGTGGCTTCGGGAACGCCTGAAGCCGTTTTTCCTCGTGCAGGAGGGGGTGAGTTTTGTGAAGGCCTCGGTGGCCGACGCTCCAAGTGAGGATGTTTTGTCTGACAGCCGTATGCGTCGGGCCTGGGGATATATCGCTTCGCAGGCAGCTCGATTCACAAAGAGAAACCAGACTGCCGATGAATCTCCGTCATAGTATTCTGATTGCGAGCCTCCTCGTGGCAGCCGTCCTGGGTGCATCGTTGGCGCCTCGGTCTCAAGCAGAGGACGCTGCGCCGAAGGATTTGCCGGAGCCGCTGGCGAAGCTGGCTGCGGGGCTTGTGCGCATGGATGCTGAAGACGCCCTTGCGGCGGTCGAACGTACTTTGACGCGGTCCAAGGATGCGGAGGAGCCGGACTATCGGCAGTTGGCCGACCGTTTAGGCACCCTC
>SKZG01000282.1 GCA_007127495.1 Planctomycetales bacterium | reverse complement strand
TTTTGTCAAAGCAGGTATTGCCGTAGCTACCATGCGCGGAAAGTCGTACCTGTCGATGGGATCGGTGTCGATGGGTATTGCCGGCTCGATCGTCGATGCGTCGTTCTTCGAAGATTACTTGGGCATGCGCTGCGAGTGCGTCGACATGTCGGAGTTCATCCGGCGCATCCAGGAGGGAATCTACGACTCGGACGAATTCGCCAAAGCCCGGAATTGGGTGAAGCAGCATTGCCGCGAAGGGACCGACTACAATCCACCCGAACGACGGAAATCGAAAGAGAAAAAAGACGCGGAATGGGACTTCGTGATCAAAATGACCCAGGTGGCCCGCGACCTGATGGTCGGCAATCCGGCCCTCGCGGCGGCCGGCTTCGCGGAAGAGGCGCTGGGGCATAACGCCATCGTCGGCGGCTTCCAGGGGCAACGGCAGTGGACCGACCATTTCCCGAACGGCGACTTCATGGAGGCCATGCTGTGCTCGTCGTTCGACTGGAACGGCATCCGGCAGCCGCTGATGCTGGCCACCGAGAATGACAGCCTCAACGGCGCCGCCATGCTGTTCGGGCATTTGCTCACGGGGACGGCGCAGGTGTTTTCCGACGTCCGGACGTATTGGAGCCCGGAGGCGGTGAAGCGGGTTACGGGCCATTCGCCGGAAGGCCTTGCGGAAGCCGGGTTCATTCACCTGATCAATTCCGGCCCGTCGGCCCTGGACGGCACCGGCCAGCAGCGCATTGACGGAAAACCCGCCATCAAGCCCTGGTGGGACATCACCGAGGACGACGTTGCACGGTGCCTGGCCGAAACGAGTTGGGCCCCGGCCATCGACGAGTACTTCCGGGGCGGCGGCTATTCGTCGAACTTCCTGACCCTCGGCGGCATGCCCATCACCCTGTCGAGGATCAATCTCGTCAAAGGGCTGGGGCCGGTTCTGCAACTGGCGGAAGGCCATACGGCGGAACTGCCCGAAAAGGTCCACCAAGCCCTCGACCTGCGCACGAATCCGAGCTGGCCCACCACCTGGTTCGTGCCGCGGCTGACGGGGAAAGGGAACTTCACCGACGTCTATAGCGTGATGGCCAACTGGGGCGCGAACCACGGGGCGTTCAGCTACGGCCACATCGGCGCCGAGTTGATCAGCATCGCCGCGATGCTGCGCATTCCGGTTTGCATGCAGAACGTTGCGGAAGAGAAGATCTTCCGCCCCTCGGCGTGGAGTGCCTTCGGCATGGACGCCGAGGGCGCTGATTTCCGCGCGTGTACGACCTACGGCCCGCTGTACGCCTAACGCGGGGGAGGCCACCCACGTGCGTGTCTTGGGCGGTCCCGGCCACGGGGCGCCCACGGGCAAGATGCTACGATACTTGGTTGCCTCGAACGGTTTTTTCCGCTGCCGTACCCTTCTCGTAGAGCCCGTCAACGGATACCATGTTGCTATCGTCGTAGGTTTTTGAAAAGGGGACACTCTAGGGCCGGATTCGATGCAAAGCGGTTTGGCGGGTTCCATGATCGTCGGCACGGGACATTATGTCCCGGACAAGGTGGTTACGTCGGCGGAAATTGAAGAGCGGATGAAATGCCAACTCGATTTCTCCTTTCCCGAAGGGTCCATCGAAGCGCTCTGTGGCGTGCGAGAGCGAAGGTATGTGGAACCTGACTTTCACCCTTCCGACGCCGCTGCCGAGGCGAGTCGGAGGGCGCTTGATCAGGCGGGCATCGTGCCGAAGGAATTGGACCTGATCATCTTTGGCGCCTGTACGAAAGACATCGCCGAACCCGCAACCGCCAACATCGTGCAGCAGAAGCTTGGGGCAGTCAATGCCGCGGTCTTCGACACGCAAAATGCCTGCAACAGTTTCGTCAACGGCCTGGACGTGGCAGATTCCCTCATCCGAACGGGAAAGTGCAAAACGGCCTTGGTGGCCAGCGGCGAGGTGCTCTCGAGGTTCATCAACTGGAACTTGAAAAGCCCCGAAGACATGACCACCGGGTTCGCCGGATTGACGCTAGGCGACGGAGCCGGGGCCGTGGTGCTCCGGGGGACGAACGATACGAGCCGGGGCATCCAGGCAACCCATTTCGAGTCGTGCGGAGCCGTGTGGGAATTGGCCACGGTCATGGGCGGCGGCACGGTGGCGCCGCGCGACGTGGAGGCCTCCTATTTCATGTCCGAAAGCCGCCGGCTTCTGAAGTTCGCCTACCAGACCATTCCACGCGTCATGACCCGCTTTCTTCATGCCCAACAACAGAGGCTCCAAGACTTCGACTTCGTGTTTGCCCACCAGGCATCGGAAGGAATCATCCGGAAGATCTGCGAGAAGCTCGATTATCCCTTCGAGCGATGCAGGAACGGATTGAAGACGTTTGGCAACACGGGCGCCGCCAGCATCCCCATCAGCCTGAGTGTCGCCAACGCGAACGGACTGCTGGAGCCGGGGCAGAAGCTTCTTATGGTGGGCGGGGCGGCCGGTTTCAGCACAGGACTGGTATCCATGATTTGGTGAACCGCGGGGCCGCCCGCCGGAGCCGTTGCGCTTCTCGTCACCCGTTCGGCTCGCCCGACGTCGCCCGAGAACCCAGCAACCTGGTGCGCTCCGAACGGATCGTGCCAGGCAGTATACAACACACCCTAGCCGGGAAACGCTTGTGAGGCGCGTCGTCGAGCAGTACCTGCGGCATCGCTGGCTGGCGGCTGCCATCGTGGCGGCCGTTACCATGGTGAGCGTGCGCGGCCTCCTGCTGTTGGAGTACGATGAGGACCCGCGCAATTTATTGCGGGCACGGCAAGCGGCGGCGCGCGATGCGGAACGGATGCCCGACGGCCTTGCGATGGAAGATTTCGTCGCCGTCGTCGTGCTCCGTGGCGACGACCTGTTGCAGCGACAGGCGCTGGAATCGATGCGGGCGCTGGTGCTCGCCCTACAGGAGATCGAGGGCGTGGCGGGTGTCGATTCGCTGTTCTCGGCGCGCCGCAAGACGCGAGTCGGTACCTATCTCCTGCCGCTGGTTCCGCCTCTGACGGCCGGCGCGGCGCGCTTTGAATTGGCCCGGCGCGAAATCGCGCGCCATCCGTACGTGGTGGGCCGCTTCCTCTCGGCCGATCATCGCGCCGCCTTGCTCGTCGTCCATTTGGCAACGAAATCGCGGGAGCTTTCCGACCTGGAGCCCACCGTGCTGCGTATCCGCCGCCTTCTGAACGAGGACGCAGCCCGCGGCGTTCTGCAGGCCACGCTTACCGGCGTTCCGGTGATCCGCATGGAGATCATCCGGGCCATGCAGCGCGATCAGTTGGTGTTCACCTTTGCGGGAACGGCGCTGTCGATCCTGGTGGCCCTGCTGATCTTCCGCAGCCCTGCTATCCTGCTAACCGTCGTGGCCCCGCCATTGGTGGGCGTGTGTTGGGTCCTGGGCGCGCTGGGAATGGCCGGCGTGAAAATCGACATGCTCATCAGCATCATTCCGCCGCTGGTGATGGTGGTGGGGTTTACCGCAGCCGTGCATTTGGCCCTGGAG
>SKZG01000546.1 GCA_007127495.1 Planctomycetales bacterium | reverse complement strand
CGCGTGGCCATGGACCTGTACGAAACCGTGCTGCGCGACCCCCAGCCGGCCGACTGGTCGAGCGACCCGATGGAAGCTATGGCCGTGCTGCTCTCGCCGCATCCGGGGCCCCTGGAGCGGTGGTTCGAGGTGGCCCTGGTGCGCAACGAGCACGAAAAGGCGCTGGAAATTGCCGACCGCTTGCGCCGACACCGGTTCTTCACGACGCTGGACTTCGGCGGGCGGCTCCAATCGCTTCGTTGGGTGCTCCACGGCCCGGAGGCCGTGCTCGACCGGCAAAGCATCCTGCTTCGACAGGACCTCATGGGCCGATACCCGGCCTACGAGAAGCTGACCCGCCAGTCCGACGCCTTGCGCACCGAGCTTCGGACCATGCCGCTCGGGCCGGACGATTCCGCCGCCCTAACACGGCAGCGGAAACTCATCGAGGCGCTCAGCGCGAGCAGCCGGCAGCAGGAGGCGATCCTTCGCGAAATGGCCCTGCGGCGCGAGCCGGCCGCGCTCGTGTTCCCGCCGTTGCGCAACGTGGCCGAAGTGCAGGCCGCACTGCCCGACGGACACGCCGTCCTGGCTTTCTTGTCCACCAGCCGGGGCCTGTACGCCTTCCTCCTGAACAACCAGCAGTACACCTGGTGGCGCGTCGCCTCGGCCGCCCGGCTGCGAACGGAAATCGTGAACCTCCTGCGCGCCCTGGGCCAGCACGCCGGCAACCAGGAACTCGACTTGAAGCAATTGCGCGACGATAGCTGGAAACCCACGGCGCAACGCGTGCTCGAACTGATTTTGGAGGGTTCGCGGGCCGATTTCAAGAACGACTTCGACGAGCTGGTAGTCGTGCCCGACGGGCTGCTCTGGTACGTGCCGTTCGAGGCGTTGCAGGTGGAGGTGGAGGGTCGGCGGCGGCCGCTGATCGCGCGCGTCCGAGTACGGTACGTGCCCACCGTATCGCTGGTGGTCCCCTGGGGCGCCGGACGCCATCAGAGCGCGACCACGGCGGTGGTCGCTGGCAAGCTGTTCCCACGCGACGGCGCCGATGTGGCGCAGGCCGAGTTGGACAAGCTCGCCGGGGTGCTGCCGGGCGTGGAACCGTTCCCGGCCCGGTTGTCGGGGCCTTCGGCCGTCTACGCAACGCTGTTCGATCGGCTTGTCGTGCTGGACGACCTGCCTGAAACCGAGAAGAACCCGCTGGCGTTCGCGCCCGTGCCGATCGATGCCGGGAAGCCGGGCAACACGGTGGGCGATTGGTTGGCGCTGCCGTTCGGCGCGCCCGACGAAATCGTCCTGCCCGGATTCCACACCGCGGCCGAGCGGTCTTTGCGCGGCGTGAACCCCGACACGGCCGGCCAGGAGGTGTTTCTGACCGTCTGCTCGCTGATGTCGGCCGGCGCGCGAACCGTGCTGCTGAGCCGTTGGCGTACGGGCGGGCGCACCAGCTACGACCTCGTGCGCGAGTTCACCCAGGAGTTACCGCACACCTCGCCGGCCGATGCGTACCAGCGCGCCGTATTCCTCACCGCCGGGTCGCACATCGACGTGGAGGCGGAGCCGCGGGTGCGGCGCGCCCAGGTCGATGAACTGCCCCTGGCGAATCATCCGTTTTTCTGGGGCGCGTACATGCTGGTCGATGCCGGCGCCGTGCCTCAACCGGGAGCCGAGCTTGCGCCCGACCCCCAACCCGCGCCCGCCAAGCCGCAGTAACCGACCCCGTAGGGCACGTTCCCGGTTTCGTCCCGACTTTCCACTTCCGCTTCCATGTTCCAGGAGGGTTTCACCATGATTCGTTTGCTTCCCATGCCGCTGCTGTGTTTGTTTCTGCTCGTGTTTCCGGCCGGCGCCTTGCGCGCCGAGAACGAGGGGCTTGCCGACCTCGATCAGGCCACCGAGGCCAAGCTTTCCGCCCGCTCCATTGACGACCTCGGCCGGGTGATCGAGCTGCTGGACAGCGCGCTGGAAAAGGGCCTCGATGAAGGCAACGCCGCGTTCGCCAACCAACTGCTGGCGGCCACGCTCATTCAGCGCGGGTCGGTTCGGGCGCAGGTAGCCATGCGTCTGGGGCCCGAAAGCCGGCAATTCGACGAACTGCGGCGGCAGGCCATCGACGACTTGCAGCGGGGCACCGACCTCGATCCCCAGCAGCCCGACGCGCTGCACGACCTCGCCCGCCTGCACCTCATGCCGGGCGGCGATGCGGACCGCGCGTCGGCCGCACTGAAGAAGGCGTTGGAGTTCGACTTCGACGACCCGGCGCTGCGCGCCAAGCTGCTCAGCCTTCAGGCCGCTTTGGAGGAAGATCCCGCGCGGCGGCAAGCGGCTTTGGACGAGGCCCTTCGGCTCGCGCCCGACGAAGCGGCGGCGCTGCGGATGCGCGGCCTCCTTCATGCGGAACAAGATCGCGACACCGAGGCCCTGGCCGACCTGGATCGGGCGTTGGAACTCGAACCCCAGCACCTGCCCACCTACGAGGCCAAGGCGGCCTTGCTGACCAAGATGGAACGCTACGATGAGGCCATCCTCGCCCTCGACAAGGCGCAGGAACTCGATCCGCGATCCATCTTCCCCTTGCTGCAAAAGGCGCGCGTCCACCTGCTCCAGGAGAACTACGCCGGCGCGCTGCACGAACTGGACCGCGCCCGGAACCTCGAACCCGAAAACGTCGGCGTGCTCATGCTCCAGGCCGGCGTTCGCGAGGAGGCGGGCGAGCGCGAAAAGGCCCTCGCCGATATCGACGAGGCCCTGACGCTGCAGCCGGGATACCCACCCGCACGACGCATGAAAGCCATCCTGCTGGCCGACGAAGAGCGATTCGACGAAGCCATTGCCTTGCTACGCGACCTGCACGGCGACGCGCCCGACGACGACGCCACCCTGCTGCAGCTCGCCATGCTGCATAGCGCCGCAAAGCAGTTTGAAGAGGCTGCTCGCGTTTACACGGATGTGCTCAAACGCCAACCCGACAATTGGATGGCACTGCGAGGTCGCGGCGACGCGCGGCTGAGCCTCGGCAAACACGCGGAAGCCATTGCCGACTACGAAACGGCGCTGAAGCACAGCGCCGAGGACCCCGGACTGCTGAATAACTTCGCCTGGGTCCTGGCCACCTCGCCGCACGACGAGCTGCGGGACGGGAAGCGGGCGCTGCAAATGGCAACCGAGGCGTGCGAACAGACCGACTACAAACAACCGCATATCCTCAGCACGCTGGCCTCGGCCTACGCCGAGACGGGCGACTTCGACACCGCGCTGAAATGGATCGGCAAGGCCCTCGAAATCAGCCCCGAGGAAGGCGAGCAACACGACCACCTGCAAAAGGAGCGGCAAAGCTTTATCGAGAAGAAGCCGTTCCGTGAACTGCTCATCGACGGCGAGCCGACCGACTTGCAATAGGGCGCGGCCTCAATGCCACTTACTTTACGACCATTTGCTGGCATATTGTTAGCGGAGCGGCGCGAGCCGCCCGGTCTTCCGATTTGTAATACCGGACGGCTCGCGCCGTGCCGCTACAAAGTAAGTGGCAT
>SKZG01000269.1 GCA_007127495.1 Planctomycetales bacterium | reverse complement strand
TGGGTTCCATCCGGCGAAAAGGCCGCGCTCCGCATATCGGCGCCAGGCGCGGCCAACTCGCGCTCGATGCGGCCGGCTTCAGCATCGTAGAGGCGCACGCGGTCGTCGAACCCGGCGACTGCCAGCCGCCGACCGTCGGGCGAGAACCTCAACGCGCGGATGCCCACGATGGTGCCCGGCAGCACGACCGGCGCGCGCCCGTCCGGAAGGTCCCAAAGCCGAACTCGCCGGTCGTCGCCGCCGCTGGCCAAGACGTTCCCGTCGGGCTGAAACGCGACGGCGCGAACCCAATCGGCATGATTGGCAAGCTCCCCCGCCGGCACAAAGCCCCGGCTGGCCTCCGCTCGCCATACGCGCACCTGATGGTCGTCGCCCGCGGTCGCCAAGTATTGCCCGTCCGGGCTTAAGGCCACACCGGAAACGACCGGCGGCGTCGCTTCCGAGCCGGGGTGGACCAACGGGACGGTTTGCCGCGGCTCGATCGAAGGCAACTCTTCCGCGGCGGCAACCGCGGGAAACACGCCGCCGGCGGCGAATGCCACCAACGCGACGAAATAATTCGTCCTGAACATACGTCTCTTTCCTGCCATGAGCGGTGAGATGCGGACTGAACCCCAAAGTTCCTCTTCCCTTTCATCGGCCTTCGGACCCCGTTGGCGTGTAGGAACTTTCCGCAACTTGCCGATAAAAGGGATTATTCATCTACGCAGGGTGGGTTGAGATCGCGTACAACATTGGTGGGGCTGCACCTAGAAACGGAAGAGCCTTATTTCCAGCCCGCCGGCCTGGAAGGACGCCCGCCATAGCGACCGATGCCCCACCAAAGAAGCTTACCGATAAGCTGGCAGCGAATCCGAGCCGCGCATCATCCGAAATAGGAAAAATAGGAAACTGGAGAATTGGCGGCGACTTTGCCGATAATGCCGGTGATGTCGGATTTTCACCCCGGCCGACGGGGTATTGTCCGATTTTGGCGGGCAGAATCGACCTGCCCACGAGTGGTATCCGTCTTTGCGGCGAAGAGTCGGGACGGTTTCCCGTAAACGGCGACCCAAAACCCTTTTCCGCGGCACAGATCGGCACCATCGCCCGTGAACAGTTCCACCAAAACGATGCTCCGATACACGCTCCTGCTAACGATGTTGCTGACGGGCGGATGCCAATTCCTGCCCGAAATTGCCCATCAGCCGCACGTGTTCAATCCCTTTCCCCAGCTTTCTCGAGTGGCCGTCGTTCCTTTCTTCAACATGACCGACGAGCCCACACTCGACGGCGAACGGGTCGCCTGGGCCTATTTTACGGAGCTTCAGTCGGTGCCCGGCTTCGAGGTCGTGCCGGTGGCGACGGTTCAGGAGGTGATTCGGCGCCACGGCCTGCAATTGGCCGGTGTCGAGGAGGTGCGGCAATTGGCACAGTTGCTCGAAGTCGATGCCGTGGTGGTGGGTGCGATTACCGACTATACGCCCTACTATCCGCCGCGTCTTGGTTTGCAGGTGCGATGGTATTCCGCGAATCCATGCTTCCACCCGATTCCGGCCGGCTACGGCCTACCCTGGGGGACGCCCGGCGAGCAGCACATCCCTGCGCCCTTGGTTTTCGAGGCGGAAATGGCGTCGGCCCGAGCGCAGCTCCGAGCGGAATCGACGGGAGAAGGACCCGAGCACGGCCACAAGCCCCCCGACGTTCAGCCCCCCCCGGCCGATCCGCCGGGCCCGCCTTCCGAGGGCGAAAGTGGTGTTCAGCATTTGGGGTTCGAGCAGGTGGCGGCCGGCGATTCCGAACCCGTTGTGCTGGAGGCGAAACGGCCTCGCAGGGCGTGCCCCGAGTTGCTCGACCCGCACTGCCCCGTGTCGTCGTTGCGTCCGCTGCGCGCGGCCCCGTGCGCCGCCGCCAGCAGCGACCCGGTTTTGCAACATACGTCCGTTTATGTCGGGAACGACCCGAAGCTTACCGAGGCGTTGGAAAACTACTTCTACTTCCGTGACGACCGTCGTTTTGGGGGGTGGGAAGGATATTTGCAGCGAAGTGACGATTTCATTCGGTTCTGCTGCCACATGCATATTTCCGAGATGCTCAGCGCGCGGGGTGGAGCCGGCGAAACGCGAGTGGTGTGGCGCTGGCCAACGAACCGATAACACCAAGGGGCCCTCTCCCGGGATGGCGATCGGCAGGCCGCCGTCGGACCCCATCCGCATCGATGCCACTGTTAGGAGGAAGCCGGCTGTGAGCCAGGACATCAACGTGTTAGCACTGGTCAAGGGTTCGGAGCGCTACGTGTTCTTGTACGATGACAAGAGCCGGGCGGAAACGCTCCGTGTGCTGGGTCGCTACGCCTCGAACCCGGAACTGAGCTTCACCTGGTACGATGCGGCCGTGCTGAGCCAGAAGATTCGCCAGGAAAGCCACGAGTACGCGCACTCGCCGCGATTCGGCATCCCCCTGCACACCGACACCGACGAAGCGTAATCGACGTCGCGCGATCGGCTGCGCCCCATGCATACGGCCATAGATCGGTTTCTGAAGTACCTCCGGGTGGAGCGCAACGCCTCGGAGCTGACGCTGAAGAGCTATCGCGAGGACCTCAGCGCACTTTCCGACTATCTTGGCGAGGCCGCAGGCGGAAACCCGCCGGAACCCGGAGCCATCAGCGTGCTCGACCTCCGCGGCTACGTCGCGGCGCTGAGCGAAGCCGGCTATGCGTCTTCCACGGTCGCCCGCCGACTCGCCTCGCTGCGCAGCTTTTTCAAGTTCGGGCTGCGCGAGGGCTGGGCGGCGAGCAATCCTGCCAAGCCGCTGCGCAACCCGCGGAAGGCGCGGCATCTTCCGCATTTTCTCTCGGCCGAGGAAATCGGCCGGCTGTTGGGCGCACCGCCCGCCGCCGGCCAGGCGGGGCTCCGCGACCGGGCGATCCTGGAAACGATGTACTCGGCCGGGCTGCGGGTGAGCGAGTTGGTGGGCCTCAACGACGGCGACTTGGACTTCGATTCCGGCGTGCTGCGCGTGCGCGGCAAGGGGCGCCGCGAGCGACTCGCCCCGATCGGCTCGTATGCCGCCGGGGCGGTCCGCCGGTGGCTGGCGGTCCGCCGGCTTCACGTCCACGAACCGGAAGGTCCGAACGCGCCGTTGTTTGTCAATAAATTCGGCCGCCGCCTGACCACCCGAAGCGTGGCCCGTATGCTGGAGAAACACCTCAAGCAGGCGGGGCTCGATACGCGCACCACGCCCCATTCGCTGCGTCACAGCTTCGCCACACACCTGCTCGACCGCGGCGCCGACATCCGCAGCGTGCAGGAACTTCTCGGGCACAAGAGCCTCATCACGACGCAAATCTATACCCACATCAGCACCGCCGCGCTGCGCAAGGTGTACGAGCAGGCGCATCCGCGCGCGAATTGAACGGCTCTCCCGCTTCAATGGAGCTGGCTCACGTCGTGTGCGTCCACGCTGCAATCAGCCGCCACGCGCTAGCGTCCGGTTTTCGTTATCCTCCACCAGAAACGTACGGTGGGTGGTTCCGGCTGGCG
>SKZG01000055.1 GCA_007127495.1 Planctomycetales bacterium | reverse complement strand
GCAGGCGAGCACGACTGCGCGATGCGCGTGGGCGTGAACTGCGGGTCGGTCGATCCGACCAAGCGCGGCGACCTGGCCCCCGGCGACAACGTGGGACCGATGCTCGAAAGCGCCCTGGAACACTGTGCCGAACTGGACCGCCTCGGGTTCACCCGCTATTGCGTTTCGCTCAAAGACTCGGACCCGGCGAAGGTGGTGGAGGCGAACCGCCGGTTCGCCGCCGCCCGGCCCGACGTGCCCCTGCACCTGGGCGTGACCGAGGCCGGCATGCCGCCGGAGGGGATTCTCAAGACGCGCATCGCCTTCGAGCAGCTCCTTCCGCACGGAATCGGCGATACGGTGCGCGTTTCGCTCACCGTGCCCGCCGCACGCAAGGCGGAAGAGATCGCCGCCGCGCGGGCGATTGTGGCTGACATTGCCGCCGGCCGGCTGCTCGACGCTGCGCAGCTTGCCACCTTCCGCGGCGGGCGATTGAACATCATCGCATGCCCGAGCTGTTCGCGGGTGCAGAACGCGGCGTTTGTGGAACTGGCCGAGCACGTGCGCGAGGCCACGCGCTATGCCGCCGACTGCCCGATGACCATCGCCGTGATGGGCTGCCGTGTGAACGGCCCGGGCGAGACCGACGTTGCCGACCTCGGTCTTTGGTGCGGCCCCACCGCCGTCAACCTCAAACGCGGCGGCGAGCACCTGGGAGCATTTTCGTATAAGGAAATACTCCCCCGCCTGTTGAAGGAACTGGACGCCATGATGCCCAACATTTCCAAACCCCGGCAGTGACGCCGAACTCGTTACGAACTCGTTACACTTCTGCCCCTTAAATTCCGGTACAATGACCATGTGCGGGTAAGGCGAACGGTTCGCTTTGCCGACGACACGGTTCGAAGAACAGGAGGACACAGTGATGCGACGCGTGAACATGAGAAGGCTGGTGGTTGTGGGGCTGGTGCTGGCGGGCTTGGCCGGGTGCGGCGCGGTTGCCGTTTGGGCGGGTGAAAACGATGCCGGCACGGATGAAAAGAACCCGTACGTCTGGAGGCCGCAAACGCGGTCGGTGGCCGTGTTCAAGAACGGGCTGGGATTCTTCATGCGCGAGGGCGAGGTGCGGCTTCGCGATGGCTGGTGCATTGCCGGCGAAGTGCCGCCCGCGGCGTTCGGTACGCTGGCCATCTACTCGCGCGGCGAGGAAAGCGTGGTCGACGTGGTCGGCTCCGGGCCCGGCGAAGTCGTCGAGTTCGACGGCCGCGACGCGCCGACCGACGTGGCCGCCAAGCGGGCACGCCTGGAGGCCAGCCGGCAACTCAAGGTGGAACTGACCTACAAGCACCGGGGGCAGGACCAGAAAGCGGCGGGCACGCTCGTTTCGGTCGGGCCCGACTTCGTCGTGCTCGAAGATGAAGCCGGCAACTTCGCCGTGCCGCTGGAGGGAATCGCCAAGATGCAGGTGCTCGAGCTGCCGCTGCGCATCCACGTGGCAAGTGAAGCGGAAGCCCCCCCGGAGCAAGAAACCCTCGGCATGGCCTACCTGCGCAAGGGCATTACCTGGATCCCCGACTACACCCTGAAAATCCTCGACGACGAAACCGCCGAGCTGACCCTGCGTGGCACGATCGTCAACGAGGCCGAAGACCTGATCCACACGGACGTCCACCTGGTGGTGGGCGTGCCGCACTTCGTCCACACCGACTACTTGGCACCAATCGCCGTCGGGCAACGCATCCGCACCATCGGCGCGGCCATCGAGGCGCAGCAGGTGCCGCAACAGGTGACCACGCAGATGATGAATCGCGCGGCCATTGTACAGAACTTCGCACCGGGCGTGGCCGAACCGACGGTTTTCGAACGGCCGGTCGACCAGCCCGATGGCAGACTGGAAAGGGCCCTGGGCGATCTCCCACAGCTCGACGGCGCCGCCGCGACCGACTACACCGTGTACACCAAGGAGAACCTGACGCTGCGCCGCGGCGAGCGGGCCATCCTCACGCTGTTCACCCGAAAGATACGCTACTCGCACATCTACCATTGGTCGCCGCCGCGGGCGATGAACCATTCGCTCGTCCTGCACAATGCAACCGATACGGCCTGGACCACCGGGCCCTGCATGGTGATGAGCGACGGCCAGCCGCTCAGCGAGGACCTGCTCGGCTACACGCCCAAGGGTGCCGGCGGCGAGGTGCCGGTGACCACGGCCATCAATATCGCCCACAGCAAGACCGAGCGCGAATCCGACCGCCAGCTCAAGGCGCACCACGTGCCACACAACGTGTATTTCGACTTAGTCACCCTGGAAGGCGAACTGAAACTGCACAATTATGAAAAGCGAACCGTGGAGATCGTCATTCGCAATCCCGTTCCCGGCAAGCCGCTCGAAGCGTCCGACGGCGGGACCGTACAAACCGACCCGACCAAGCTGAAACTCGACGAACGCCAGGGAACCGTCACATGGCGTGTCAAGCTGGAGCCGGGCGAGCGCAAGTCGCTCACCTACCAGTACGAACGGTACGTGCGTTCGAATTGACCACGTTGGAGTTCACGGGGGACTGTCCCAATTTTCGCGGCACACAGGGAAATATGCCCAATGGCTCAACGACTGCGGCCGCGAAAATGGGACTGTCCCCTTCGCATGCACGGACAAAACAGCTTGCATTGGAGTTCATGCTGTAGCGTGCGAACGCCTCCCGACGATCTCCCGACGATCCCTTGACGCTGTCTCTCCTTCGTGCTACCGTGGGAATGGGTATGTGAGGGTACCCAATTCCAAAACAATCGACCGAGGATCATGTCATGAATGTGGATCCCGCAAACCTGCTCGACGCGGCTTTGACCCTGTCCGATACGGAGCGTGCCGGGTTGGCCTACCAGCTTCTCCGCAGCCTGAAGCCACCCGCGGTGATGAGCGACGACCCTGCGCTGGAAGCCGAGTTGGACCGCCGCGTCGACGCCTACGAGTCGGGCGAGTCGGGCGCCGATGACTGGCACAAGGCGTCGCAGCGACTCTGTGAAGAGTTCGAGGGGAGGACGCGTGCATGAGGCTTCGCATACTGGTCGAGGCGGAGGCGGAATTGCTCGAGGCGATGCGTTACTACGAACAGCAGCGAAGCGGCCTGGGGCTTGACCTGCACGATCGAGTCCAGGAAACGCTCCGCACAATTGACGAGACTCCCTATCGCTTCCCGGTATACGAAGGCCAGCAAGTGCGACGCGAGTATCGCCGGGCATTGGTGAAACGGTTTCCTTATATCATCGTGTATCAAGTTCGCGATACAGAAGTGCTCGTCGTTGCCATAGCCCAGACAAGCCGCGAGCCAGCGTATTGGGAATCGCGCGGCCAATAGGGGGGCCGTGTCATAGCGCACACGGGGCATGAAATCATGGCACGCCGGATCCTGACCATTGAAGACGACGCGGCGATTCGCCGGGGCATTGTCGATGCGCTGCGGTTCGCAGGCTATCAGGCGCTCGAGGCGGGCGACGCGGCCAAAGGGCGCGAGCTGGCGCTGCGAGCCGAGTACGACGTGCTGCTGCTG
>SKZG01000099.1 GCA_007127495.1 Planctomycetales bacterium | reverse complement strand
TTGCGAGTCCAGGTTTCGTATCAAGACATCAGGCATGACCCATCCCCTTCGTAACCGAAGCATATCGCTATCATAATGGTATCACATTGCCGGAGTTCGGTCAAGCCGGTACAATTCTATTGGCGAAATAATTTCTGAGCGCGCCCTAAGCCCATTTTCCGGTACACGGCGCGTTTCATTGTGGCCGCGGCGGCGGGCAATGTCAACGTGAGGGCAAGAACGATGGCACAACAGGCATGGGCGGGACCGCTGGAGCAAATCGAGGAGTGCCGCTGGCGGATTCCGCGAGAATACAAGCACGGAATGCGAGTGGACGGCGAGATCATCGCCGACGAAACCCTCGTTGAGCACATCCGCCACGACCAGGCGCTCGAACAGGTGGCCAACGTGGCCACCTTGCCGGGAATCCAGTCCGCCAGCCTGGCCATGCCCGATATCCACTGGGGCTACGGCTTCCCGATCGGCGGCGTTGCGGCCACCGACCCCGCAGAGGGAGGCGTCATTTCGCCGGGCGGGGTGGGCTACGATATCAACTGCGGAGTCCGGCTGATGCGCAGCGACCTCGATACCGACGACGTCGTCCCGCGGCTCGAGCCGCTGATGAACCACTTGTTCAAAAAGATTCCGGCCGGGGTCGGGCAGGCGGGGCCCTACCGCCACCATGGCCGCGGGATGCGCGAGTTGCTGCAGCACGGCGTCCGACACCTCGAAAAGATCGGCTTTGCCACGCGCAACGACGTCGAGCACACCGAGGCCGGCGGAAAGCTCCTCTATGCCCAACCCGACCGCGTCAGCGACCGCGCCAAGACGCGGGGCGAGGACCAATGCGGAACCCTCGGCGGAGGAAACCACTTCCTCGAAGTGCAAGTGGTCGATGAGGTGTTCGACCACCAGGCAGCCGCGGCCTTCGGCCTCCGCGTGGGCCAGGTGTGCGTGGCGATCCATTCCGGGTCGCGCGGGCTGGGCTACCAGGTGTGCGACGACGCGCTAAAGCTCCTGCGCAACGCCCCCAGGAAATACGGCATTGCCTTGCCCGACCGGCAGCTCCTTTGTGCCCCGGTCGAAAGCCCTGAGGGCGAGGCCTACCTGGGCGCGATGCGCAGTGCGGCGAATTACGCCTGGGCCAATCGGCAACTGCTCATGTGGCAAGCCCGCGAAGCCATCGCTCAGTTCTTCGGGCGCGACTGGCAGTCGCTCGGCCTGGAGTTGGTGTACGACGTGGCCCACAATATCGCCAAGTTCGAGGACCACGTCGTGGCCGGCAAGAAGAAGGTGCTGTGCGTGCATCGCAAAGGCGCGACCCGTGCCTTTCCCGCAGGACACCCCGAGGTGCCCGAAGCGTATCGCGCGGTGGGGCAGCCGGTGCTCATTCCCGGCGACATGGGCCGGGAAAGTTGGGTGCTGGCGGGCAACCCCGCGGCCATGGAACGCACCTTCGGCAGTACATGCCATGGGGCCGGGCGTGTGCTCAGCCGCACCGCGGCCGTCAAGCACGCAAAGGGCCGGCGCATCGACCGCGAATTGGCCGAGAAGGGCATTGTGGCCAAGTGCCGGCAATGGAAGGGACTGGCTGAGGAGCAGTCGGAAGCCTATAAGGACGTGGGCGTGGTGGTTGGCGTGGTCCACCGCGCCGGCCTCGCCCGCAAGGTGGCTCGATTGCGCCCCATCGGCGTGGTCAAAGGTTAGGGTATTGTAGTAGGCACACGCCGTGTGCCGTCCCTGAAACAAAGGCTGCCTGCACCCAGAAACGGAAGAGCCGGTCTATCTTATCCAAACTCCACAGACCCTCACTCCCACCCCTTCTACCGGCTGGATAGGAAAGTTTCTGGATAGCTTCTTGCTTGATCCGCGGTCGCAGTTGCGGTAGAACAAGGCCATTTGAAAAAGCACCTCGCAACCCTGCTGAAAGTCGGCATTTCAGTGGCCATTCTGGCCTACCTGATTCGCGATGCCCTGCGCGATCCCGAAGCGGTCGAACGACTCCGAACCGATCCGAAGAACTGGACCCTCCTGCTGGGGGCGTGGGCGGTTTGCGGAATCGCCGTCATGCTTACCCAGGTCCGATGGTGGTGCCTGGTGCTCGCCGTGGAACTGCCGCTTTCCCTTCGAGGTTCCTTCCGGATCGGATTCTTGGGCTACCTGTTCAACTTGGCGCCGATGGGCATTGTCGGCGGCGACCTGATCAAGGCCGTCCTGCTCGCCCGCGAGCATCGAGAATACCGTACGCGGGCGGTGGCTTCCGTGGTGGCCGACCGTGTGATCGGGCTCTATGTCGTCTTCGTGGTCCTGGCTGTCGCCATTTTGGGGCTGGGGTTTTGGAATCACGCGAATACCGACGTACGCTGGGCATGCCGCATCGCGGTCGGGGCCGCCGTGCTGGCCACCTTCGGGATCGCCGTCTGGTTCCATGCCGGCGCGGGAACCGGGCGGGCCGTCCAGGCGATGACTCGGCTGCCGCGAGTCGGTCCGCCGGTCCAAAAACTCGTCGACGCCAGCCGGATGTATCACCAACGCCCCGGCATGCTTCTGGCGGCGGGCATGATGAGCGTTGGGGTCCACGGCCTGTTTGCCCTGGGCATTTACCTGATCACGCTCGGCCTGCCGGGCGCCCGGTTGCCGCTATCGGAGCATTTCGTCGTGGTGCCCCTCAGCACGTTTGCCAGTATGATCCCCTTGCCCGCCGGGCCCCAGGAAGGGGCGATCCAATTCCTGTTCGCGCAGCTTGCCGATGCCGGGACCAAGGGGTTGGTGGTCGGGCTGACCTACCGGATCATCACAATTCTTATTGCGTTGGTCGGCGTTTGCTATTATCTAGGGGCACGCCGGGAAGTGGCCGACGTGATCCATCAAGTGGAGGAGGACCGTCCTTAGCATCGGCAAAGAAATAACTGTCCGATGTCCCCTCTCCCTCGGTGGGAGAGGGCAGGGTGAGGGGAGAGAAAATGCGTCAGTTATTTCTTTGCCGATGCTTAGGGAACCGTGGTCGTAGCCGTATTGCAAGCGGCAGCTCGCCCTCGACGCGCCGGCACGCCGAGACAATCGCCAGAGCCACGGAGTAGTCAGTGCCGACGCACGTCCGGCGGAGCGAGCCGGTCCACTTCGTCGCAACGCCGATGCATTCGGCCAGTGCGAATAGCGAGCCGGCCGATCGTGGTCCCCTGCACCAGCAGCGTGAACAGCACGACGCCCAGCGTGCAGTCGAGAATGAGGGTGCGGCTGAACTCGCCGGTCACCGCCGCGACGGCCGCCAGCACGACCAGCCCGACGCGGTACGGCCGATCCACCCCGTGCGCCAGGTAGTTTTTAGGCGGCTAACCACCCCGATATTCTCTATCTCACCCAGATTTGGTGGCCGTCACCGTTTCTATTTGACTTTCGCCACCGGCCGGCTCGCCCGGTCGGAGCGGTGGTCAGTGAGCTACAGCGCCGCCGCGCACCCCTTTTCGCCGCCGGCTGGCTCGCCCGGCCGGAGCGGTGGTCAGTGAGCTACAGCCGCGCCGCGTACCGCCCCCGCGGGGCAAGCCCGCAGG
>SKZG01000579.1 GCA_007127495.1 Planctomycetales bacterium | reverse complement strand
GCCCATCAGCCGCCACGCGCTAGCGTCCGGTTTTCGTTATCCCCCATCAGCAACGTCGGGTGGGTGGTTCCGGCTGCGTTTCCGGCTTTTCGCCGAAGGCGATATGTACCGTAGCTGGCCAGTCATTCGTCCGGCCGGGGCGAGCCCGGCGGGGAAGAAGGGAATGGTGGATGGCGCACGCCGTTGGCCGGCGCGTTGCCCCGAAGGGGCTTGGTTCGTCCAGCCCAGGGCGACGCCCTGGGCTGGGCGAACCGAAGGCCTTCGGCCAACAGGAAAGCACGCCACCACCGCCCCCGCGGCGGTGGAACGCATGATTGACCACGACAGGCGTGCGTGGGTGAACCCGGCTGCTTTGGAGACCGCAAACCAAGGTTGGAACACGTAATACGCAGCCGGAACCACCCACCCTACGTTACTAGCACCCAGCAGCTAGCCCGTAGCAACCGCCTATTCCTCCACTCCGGCCTTTTCGAGGGAGTGTTCGGTGCTGCCGGCGTCGACGTTGCGGCAGCATGCGGTCAGGCGGTCGGCCAGTTCGGTCAGTTCGGACTCCCACCGCCCCTCGGCGTCGTCGGGTGGGGTAAGGCGGCGCAGTTCCAGCGTCAGGAGGATCAGGCGCAGCAGGTGCCGGAACACGATGCCCTCCTGCTTCTGAAGCTGACGGCTGGTAATGTACTTGTTGAAGTCGCCGCCGAACTGGAGCAGCTCGCCGGCAGCCCAAACCGCCGTGGTGCGCACGTCGTGGACGTCGGGGAATTCGTAATCGAACAGGATGCGCAGCTTCTCGGCCAGCGCGAGCACGCGCGGGCGGGCTTCTTCATAACTGCGGCGGCGCCAGTCCTCGTCGTCGGCCGGCTCGACAAGCTGTTCCTCCGTTACCAGACCCAGGCGCAGCAGTTGCTCGTCCAACCGCGTGACGGCCAGTGGGCCGGGCGGCAACTCGTCGTGGCCGGGCACGCGCACCAGGCGGGCGACCGTGCCCGGCATGTCCAAAACGCTCTCCAACGCCTGCAAACGCTCCTCGAAGTTGGCAATGCCCAACTGCTCGACCAGGAACACGGCGAACAACGGGTTCATGCCACGCACGAGCAGCAGCTTGCTCAGTTGCGGGGTGGGTCGGGCGAGGTTCGCCTGGTAGGGCTCCGCTTCGTCGGGCGGGCCGTCGCCGGCGGTGCCGCCGACATCGCCGGACGGCGCCTTCTTGCCCGCCGCGGCAGGTGCGGCGCCGGGGGCGGGAAGCGCGGTACCGAACAGGCTCGGTTCCGCCGGCGTGGCGGGCGGCGTCGCCTTAGAGCCCGGCAACGGTCCTGCCCGTGCCGTGTCGCCAAGTTCGCGCGGCGTGGGGGGCGGCGGGTCCAGCTCCACATAACCGGCGCGCCACAGCGTGAGCAGCATGCGGTCGAGCTGCCGCTGCGCCGCCTCGAACCGCTTGCCCTCCATCAGACGCTTGCCGGCCAGCTTGCGGATCCGATCGACCTCGGGCGAGGCTTCGAGCATGTAGGCCAGCATGCGCCATGGGATGGGTCCGGCGCTGCGCAGGTTGCCCGGCGGAGCGGTACGCAGCTTGTCGAACTGGGCTTCCGACCAATACTGCTCGGTTGCGCGCCGCTTCGGCGCTTTCTTTTTTAGCCGCTTCTTGGCCTTGATCAGGTTCGGGTCCTTGGTATCTTCGGGAATCTGGTCGTACTGGCGCCGCCAGCGGCCGATTTTCACGTCGTCTTCGTGGGCGAGCACGAAGACGAAGCCGCGGGAATCGAACTGCGGGCGGCCGGCCCGGCCGAAAATCTGGTGGGCCGTGCTGGTTTCCACCAGCACCTTCTTGTCTTTGGGGCCCTTGATAATGCTGGGCAACAGAACGGACCGGGCCGGCAGGTTGATGCCGGCCGAAAGCGTTTCAGTACATACGGCCACGGAAAGCAGCTTGCGCTGGAACAGCGTCTCGACCACGCGGCGGTACTTCGCCAGCACGCCTGCATGGTGAACGCCCACGCCGCGCAGCAGAAGCTGGCGGAGCTTTGGCCCGGCCCCCTGCGACAGGTCGTATCGCTTCAGGGCGTCGGCCAGGCGCGCCTGCTGCCCGTCGCTGAGCATGCTCTTCCCCTTGAGTTGCTCGGCCACGCTCCAGCATTGTTCGCGGTTGAAGCAGAAGACCAGGGCGGGGGTGAAGCGGGCGTCTTCAGGGCCGCGGGCCATCAGTTCGAGCTGCTCGCTCAGCAGCCGGTCGTCGATCCACTGGAAGGTGAGCGGCACGCGGCGCTCGTCGCTTTCCACCAATTCGACTTCGCGCCGGTGGGCCACGCGAAGCCACTGGACAAACTGCCGGGCGTTCCCCACGGTGGCTGAGAGCAGCAGGAGTCGCACATGCGGAGGCAGGAGGCCGAGCGAGAACTCCCAAACAATGCCGCGCTCGCGGTCGTTGAAACTGTGGAACTCGTCCATGACCACGGCGGCCACGTCGTCGAAGTCGAACGTCTCGCGGTGCAGCAGGCGATTGAAGAGGATTTCGGCCACGACAACGAGCACGCGGGCATCGGGGTTCTCGCGCCGGTTGCCGGTCACCAGTCCGACGTCGGCGGGCGAGAATCCCCAGCGAACGGCGTTTTCCTGCATTTCGCGGAACTTCTGCTCGGTCAGTGCGATGAGCGGAGTGGTGTAGTACGCCCGCTTGCCCGTGTGCAGGGCCTCGAAAAGCGCCGCCTCGGCAATGACCGTCTTGCCCATGCCCGTCGGCGCGCACACGAGCACCCCATGCTCCGAGGAGAACCATGCGAGCAGTCCCTCCTCCTGGACCGGATACGGGTCGTAAGGGAGTTGGTCGAAGTAGCGTTCGGCCAGTTCGTCGCGGGTAGGCATGGTAGGAGGTGGGTCGGTCGGCATGCGCGGGCTTTGATCGTCATCTTGAGAATTGACGGCAGGTAGCCGGAGTCGTGAGACTTCGAACCGAACAGCAGGTAGCCGAAGTCGTGAGACTTCGCTATTTTGAACAGGAGCTAACCGAAGCAACGGAGGGCACGGTCTCCGTTAGGACTCGCGAAGGAATAACTCGCCCACCCGCTCCGCTAGTGGCCAAGTACGTGGCCCGAGTTGTGCCGATCACCAGGGTAGATCGTCAACGGATTTGGCGTCGAGCACCGCGAGCAGGAGCGAATCGAGCCGCTCGGCTGACCTGAGCCGGCGCACCCGGCGCTTCACCGCATCGTCGAGTTTGCCAAACCGTTTTTCCAACTGCAGGATTAGCGCTTCCTGGAGCCCTTCCTGCCGGCCCTCCTGCCGGCCCTTCTCCAGGCCCTTCTCCAGGCCTTTCTCGATTCCGTCTTTTTCGTATACCGTAATCATCCGTTCCACCTCCGCGTATTGTTGATCGGCCATCACGATCTTCTCAAATTCCGTCTTCTCGGGCCCGGCGAGCGGCACGTAGGTCTCGACGAACCCCACCAGCAGGCTCCGCCGCGCCGGATCGACCGGCGAGCGCAGGATCAGACGCAGGAAATCCGCCTTCAACCGCACCCGCTCCCTACGATTATAGTCCATC
>SKZG01000253.1 GCA_007127495.1 Planctomycetales bacterium | reverse complement strand
TTTCATTTCTGTCCCGGTACCGCGCGCGGCCCCGGAGGACCGGTCGCAGCGAAAGCCGGCAACTAATGCACCTTCTGAGGCACACATTGAGGACTACGATCGGCTACACGCCGTAGAACAAGGCGCGGACACACAACGAAAGTATTAGGGCCGACGAGAGTGGTGCTGCCCAAGAACGCCGACCGCGTGTTGGAACGCGGCAAGCATCGGCAGCCCCCGTTATTCAACGATGCAGACGGTAGGGCCTACATGAAGTTGATCGCCCAATGGTGTGGTGAACGCGGAGTGGCAATATGATCATCACCATCGACGGGCCTGCGGGAGCGGGGAAGAGCACGGTTGCGAAGGCGCTCGCGCGGAGGCTGGGGTTCCGGTTCCTCGATACGGGCGCGATGTATCGCGCGGTGGCGCTGGCGGGGTTGCGCGCCGGGGTCGATTGGTCGGGCCCCGAGGAGCTGTCGCGGCTGGCCGCCGGACTGCAAATCGAGGTGGACGGCGACCGGACGCTCCTGAACGGCGAGGACGTGACCGATGCCGTCCGGCAGTCGGAGGTGACGGCCCTCACCCGGTTCGCGGCCGATAACGCGCAGGTGAGGGACCGCCTGGTTCGGCTCCAGCGCGAGCTGGCCGCCAACGGGAACGTCGTGACCGAGGGGCGCGACCAAGGCACGGTGGCCTTTCCCGATGCCGACCTCAAGGTGTTCCTGACCGCGACGCCCGAGGAGCGGGCACGGCGGCGCTTGCACGATCTGCAGCGCCAGGGTGAACGTGTGCTGTACCATGACCTGTTGGCGCAGCAAGAGCGGCGCGACCGGGAAGACGCCGCCCGCCCGGTTGGCCCGCTGCGCCGTGCTCCCGATGCGGTCGAGGTCGTCACCGATGGAATGTCGTTCGACGCGGTGGTCAATCATCTGGTAGAATTGGTAAACGACCGACGTCGAACAGCAGAAGACAGATGACGAAAAAAATCGCCGCCGGCCGCCCCCTTCCGGCCAGAGCATGGTACGAATCGCTCCGTGTCCTGGCACAGCTCTCAGCAGTTTTGGGGTGGCGCGTCCGCCATTTGGGGCGTGAAAATATACCAGCTTCTGGGGGCGTGCTCATGGTTTCCAATCATCAGAGCCACCTTGACCCCCCTCTTGTGGGTCTTGGTTGTTCGCGCCGCATGAACTATCTGGCCAGGGATACGCTCTTTCGCTTCCCCCCATTTAGGTGGCTTATTAAGTCGCTCGATGCGATTCCGATCGATCGCGAGGGGCTGGGGCTTTCGGGCATCAAAGAATCATTGCGCCGGCTGAAACGGGGCGAGGTGGTGCTCGTGTTCCCCGAGGGAACGCGCACCGTCAATGGCGAAATTCAGCCATTTCTCCCCGGATTCACGGCTTTGGCGGTCCGCAGTGGCGCGGCGATTCTTCCGGCGGCGATCGAGGGGGCATACCAGGCATGGCCCTCCGGACGCCGTTTTCCCCAGGCAGGCACGATTTATGTTCAGTACGGGCCGCCCATTCTGCCTGACCAGTTGAAAGCGCTCAGCGAACGCGATTTGCTGCACGAGGTGGAGCGGCGGGTGCGGGCCTGCCAAGCGGCGTTGCGGGCGCAAAGAAAATTTCGCTGAGATACCGCCGGGTGCGGTTGTCGCCCGGAAAGAGGGCTGCTATAGTAGTAGGTTTGCCCGGCAACCTTTTGGTTCAGCCCCCGATGTTAGGGGCGAGGTTGGCGGCACGTTTTATCTAACCCTAGGTGCGTTTCCGCGGTTCCCGCTCATCACGCGGCGCGGCGGACGTGGCTCCGGCTTTACCCAACCAAAGATTTTATGGTCAACCGTAACTTGATTCGAGGCTTGGATCTTACTGAAGAGGACTGGCAGCACGAGCTTGGCGAAGCGATGGAGGGCACGCCGATCGACGAGATCGACGAGTGGGGCGCTCGCGACGTCGAAGTGAACAAAATTGTCGAGGGCAAGGTGCTCCGTGTCGAAGGCGAGGTCGTGCTCGTCGATGTCGGCTACAAGAGCGAAGGCATTGTCTTCCGCAACGAATGGGAAGACGATGAGCCGCTGCCGGAACCCGGCGATCGGATCAACGTGCTCGTCGAAGAGGTCGAGGACGCCCAAGGGGCGATCGACGAATGCCGCGGCATGATCACCCTTTCCAAACGCAAGGCAGAACGTATTGAAGCCTGGATGCGGGTCATGGAAAAGGTTCACGAGGGCGACGTGGTGACCGGTATCGCAACCCGGAAGATCAAGGGAGGACTGCTCGTCGACATCGGCGTGAACGTGTTTCTGCCCGCCAGCCAGGTCGATATCCGGCGGCCCGCCGATATCGGCGATTACATCGGCCGCACCATCCAATGCCTCGTTTTGAAGATCGACGACGCGCGGCGGAATATCGTCGTCAGCCGCCGGGCGCTGATCGAGGAGGAACGCTCGGAAAAGAAGGTTCAGTTGCTGAGCGACTTGGAAATAGGACAGCGCCGCCGCGGCGTGGTGAAGAATATTGCCGAGTTCGGCGCGTTCGTCGACCTGGGCGGAATCGACGGCCTGCTGCACATTACCGATATGAGCTGGGGCCGCATCAATCATCCCTCCGAAGTGGTCAGCATCGACCAGGAACTCGAAGTTCAGATTCTTCATATCGACTACGAAAAAGAGAAGATCGCCCTGGGGCTGAAGCAGAAGAGCGCCAGCCCGTGGGACGACGTCGAGGAGCGGTTCCCCGTGGGAAGCACCGCGCGCGGCACGGTGGTCAACGTCATGACGTACGGCGCTTTCGTCAAGATCGACGAGGGCATCGAAGGACTCGTCCATATCAGCGAAATGTCCTGGACCCGGCGCATCAGCCATCCCAATGAACTCGTCCAAATTGACGACGAAATCGATGTGGTGGTTCTGGCCATCAATAAAGAAAAGCAGGAGATTTCACTCGGCATGAAGCAAACCCAGGAGAATCCTTGGGACCTCGTGTCAGAGCGCTATCCACCCGGAACCACCGTAAAGGGGATCGTCCGGAACCTGACCAACTACGGGGCGTTCATCGAAATCGAAGAAGGTGTCGACGGACTCCTCCATGTGAGCGACGTCTCCTGGACCCGGAAAATCACCCACCCGAACGAAGTGGTCGAAAAAGGCCAGGAAGTCGAGTGCCGCGTGCTCTCGGTCGACCAACAGCGCCGCCGCATCGCTCTGGGGTTGAAGCAACTCGATGAAGACCCCTGGCTCACCACCATCCCCGAGAAGTACCATCCGGGCACCGTGGTGACAGGCCCGGTGACCAAGATCACCAACTTCGGCGTATTTGTGGGCCTGGAGGATGGGCTCGAAGGATTGCTGCACATCTCCGAATTGGCCGATCATAAGGTGGAGAATCCGGAGGATGTCGTCAAATTGGTTGACGAAATCGAAGTGAAGATCCTGCGCGTCGATCCCGATGAGCGGAAGGTCGGCCTCTCGCGCAAGCGCGTTGAATGGGGCGAAGACGCGCAGGGCGGCGAGGAGCCGGATAAGGCCCAACGTGCCGAACTGGGCGAGCTGCG
>SKZG01000007.1 GCA_007127495.1 Planctomycetales bacterium | reverse complement strand
TACGGAAAGCGCAGTTTTAGGCCGCGGCGAGTATACCAACTACCCGCCTGCTTCCGGCCCATTTCTTTGCCTTGCAAACCGGCGTCGGACCTGCTAGGATCGGATATCTATACGAATGTCTACATTTGGCCGGTGACTGGAAGGTGGTGGCGGGGGCTGCGCGGCAGGGGGGGGGTAGAAGTGCGGGGGCGAGTGTGGAAAATCGAAAAATTGACACCCAAAAAAAAGGAACATTGCCAAAGCTGGGCGCGCAGGGCAAAGATGTCAAGTCCGCCGCCAGGGAGTTGGTGGATAACCTTCCCAATGACGCCACTTGGGACGACGTGATGTACCGAGTCTACGTGCGGCAGGCAATAGACGCCGGCCGTCAGGACGCAGCCCAGGGACGCCTCGTAGACGTGGCTGAAGTCCGCCGTCGATTCGGGCTGCCGGAATGAAAATTCGGTGGACACACACGGCGACCGGCCACCTGGCTTCGATATCGCACGGCACCCATGCAGGAGGTTAAGCGTATGTCGGTCGAGAAGCGAATGCTCTTCAATCCGAGCGAGTATCGCGAATTGAACGTTCAGGAGCAACAATTGCTCCACGAGGCGTACCAGAAATCGCTCGAAGCGCTTCGGCGGAACATCACGCCCGAGGGGTTCTCAGCCTGCTCTCTGGCCGATAATGCCGTGTACGGCACCGACGCCAATTACCGAGCCGTTTGGGCGCGCGACGGCGCGAAGACCGTGGTTTGGACGCTCGACCTCGACGACGACGACATCCGCCAGTGCCAAGCAGCCACCTTGCGCACCCTGCTGCGTCATCAATCGCCCGCAGGGCAAATACCCGGCTATGTCTGCTTAGACAGCGAGGAACCCGCCTACATGGGCGTCGGCGGTATTGCGGCGATCGATGCGGGCCTTTGGATTATGATCGCCCTGTGGCGATACTCGTCCGAGACGGGCGATTGGTCGGTCCTTGAGGAGTTCCGGCCGCAACTTCAGCGGGCGATGGACTGGCTTGGCGCGCACGATTCGAACCATTGCGGCATGCTCGAAATCCCCGAAGCCGGCGACTGGACCGACCTGTTCGCCCGCAGCTATCACGTGCTCTACGACGAAGTGCTTTGGTACCGGTGCCTGATCTGCTACGCCAATATCCTGGAGCATTTCGGCGAGTCCGACCGCGCCGAGGAGTATCGCCAGTGGTCGCGGCACGTGCAGCGGGTCATCCTGCGGAGCTTCTGGCCGTCGACGCGGGCACAGGAGACGGAAGGCGGGCTGCCCAGTTTCACCGACGTACAATTCGGCCTGGGCGATGCCCGGTACCTCGTCGCCCAGATTTCGCCGTTCGCGTTCTCCTGGCGATGCGACGTGTACGCGAACCTCCTGGCGTTCCTGATGAACCTGATCGATCGTGACCGGGCTATGATGACATTCCGTTTCATGTGGGGGGTCGGGGTGAACGAGCCTTGGCCCGTGCAGAATCTCTACCCCACAGTCCATGCCGGCGACCCGGAATGGCGCGAGTACTTCGTCGTGAACCTGCTAAATCTTCCCGACCACTACCACAACGGCGGCATTTGGCCGTTTGTCGGCGGCCTGTGGACCCGGTACATCCACAAGTTGGGACTATGCGACCTGGCCAAGCGCGAGTTGGTGAAGCTGGCCAAGCTGTGTTCGCTTGGCGTGTCGCAACCGTGGGAGTTCAACGAATGGCACCATGGCCGGACGGGCCGTCCCATGGGCAAGAGCTTCCAGGCGTGGAGCGCCGCCAGCTTCCTCCAGGCGTGCCACGACCTGCACGTCGCCCCGAACTCGGCCGAAGATACGGAGTGAGCCGGCTGGCTACCGTCCAATGCCACTTACTTTGGGACGCTTTGGGGCGTTTTGTTAGCGGAGCGGCGCGAGCCGCCCGGTTTTCCGACTGTAATACCGGACGGCTCGCGCCGTGCCGCTACAAAGTAGGTGGCATTGGGCCACCGCCGTCAGATGGCTTCGCCCCCGCGTTCGCCGGTGCGGATGCGGATGCAATCGTCCAGCGGCATGACGAATATCTTGCCGTCGCCAATGTGGCCGGCCTCACCCGTCCGCCCGCCTTGGATGACCGCGTCGATGGTGGGTTCGAGAAACTCCTCGTTGACGGCGATCATCAACTGCACCTTCCGTAGCAGGTTCACGGTGAATTCGTGCCCGCGGTACACCTCGGTTTGCCCGCGCTGCCGACCGAACCCTTGGACGTCCATGACGGTGAGTCGGAAGACTTCCACTTCAGCCAGGGCGGCCTTGACGGCCTCCAGGCGGTTTGGCTGGATGATGGCGATAATAAGCTTCATGGGAAATCCTCCCGGCAGGGCCAAGTGATCAATCGATGGTAGCGAAAGATGGGAATGTGTGCCATGGTAATGTGTGCCCGTCTATGGGTTTTCTACAGTGGCTTACAGGTGGCGCGAAGTTTCCGTGCCGCCCATGACCGAGTTCCCCGCCACCCCGGTAACAAACGACGGTGGATAGGCATACACGCCGTGCTCGGTGAGGTCCAGGCCTTCGATCTCGTGCGCTTCGCTCGCCCGAAGGCCCACGGTCCGGTGGATCGTCCAAAAGATCAACAGGCTGACCGGGAAGGTCCACAGGAACGCCGCGGCCACGCCGATGGCCTGAATGGTCAATTGTGTCGCGCCCCCGCCCGCCAGCAAACCCACCTCGCGGTGGAACAGCCCGACGGCCAAGGTGCCGAATGCTCCGCACACGCCATGCACCGAGATGGCTCCGACGGGATCATCCACCCGAATGCGGTCGAAGAACAAGCAGGCGACCACCACGAGGATGCCTGCAAGCAGGCCGGTCAGTGCGGCGAAATGGACCGGCATGACGTCGCATCCGGCCGTAATCGCAACCAAGCCCGCCAAGGCGCCGTTCAGGGCGAATGACGTGTCGGGCTTGCGGAAGAGGACCCAGGAGGTGACCATGGCCGCGACGGCGCCGGCGGCGGCCGATAGGTTGGTGGTGACGGCAATGTATGCGAAGTCGCCGTTTCCGACGGCCGTCGTACTGCCCGGATTGAAGCCGAACCAGCCGAGCCAGAGGATGAAAACGCCCAACGCCGCCAGGGGGATATTGTGGCCCGGAATGGGCGTGATGCGTTTGCCGTTGTACTTGCCAAGGCGGGCGCCCAAAACGATGGCGCCGGCCAATGCGGCCCAGCCGCCCACCGAGTGGACCACCGTGGAGCCGGCGAAGTCGAGGAACCCATTTTCGCCGCCAAGCCCGAATCGCTCGTGAACGTCCTCCAGCCAGCCGGCGCCGTTGAACAGCCCGCCCCAAGCCCAACTGCCGAAGATCGGGTACACCACGATGGTAATGCCGAGGGTGTAGATCAGGTAGCTGGAAAACTTGGTGCGTTCCGCCATGGCGCCCGACACGATGGTTGCCGCTGTAGCGCAAAACACGGTCTGAAAGATCAGGAACGCCCAGTTGAAGTTGTTCTCGCCGGCATCGAAAACGAAGTCGCTCGTTCCGAAAAAGCCGTGGTACGAACTCCCGAACATCAGCCCG
>SKZG01000087.1 GCA_007127495.1 Planctomycetales bacterium | reverse complement strand
CGGGCACCGCCCAATGCCACTTACTTTGGGACCATTTGGGGGCATTTTGTTAGCGGAGCGGCGCGAGCCGCCCGGTTTTCCGACGGTAATACCGGACGGCTCGCGCCGTGCCGCTACAAAGTAAGTGGCATTGGGCGCGTGCCCTCGTTCGGCGACGGTCCGGACGGCCAACTCGGCCATGAGCACCATTTGCGCGGGAACTGCGTCGCGTACGAAGTGGGGCAACGCGATGCGATACTCCACTTCGCGCGCCCCAAAGACGCCGGGGGCGTCTTCCCGCTGGAGCCCTTCGTTCCCGGTACGGTGGAAGGCCGCGAACTCGTGCGCTGGAATGCGCAGCACGACAAGCCGCGGCGCGAGCACTTCGACACGGGGCCGGAGCGACTGCGCCGAACTCGACGTGCCCGACAGGTCGATCCCCACGGCCTCATCGGCAATCAGGTTGACGTAATTTGCGGCGATTCGGCGTCCTTCGGTGTCGACCAATTCGGCGGTCAGGGCCCCGACGAATGGCACGTCGTCGGGAATGCGCACCCGAAGCGGCGTTTGATAGGTCACCGTGCCTCGCGGCGCCGTCACGTCGCGAGTTTGCCGGCGCGTGGCGACGGGTCGGCCCAAGTCGTCAGTGCCCATCACCTGCCAGCGGAGCACCGCCGGCTCTTCGCGGCTGGAATAACGGCTCACGAACACCGGGAGGGTCAGCTCCTCGCCCGGCGCCGTTTCGATCACCGGCGGCGCGTCGAACCCGACGAAGTCCGACTGCTGGAGGTCGGCCAGGGTCATTTGGGGCACGAAGGCGTCGTAGCCGAACGCCTTGGCGGACCGATCGGCGTGGAGCAGTCCGTCGCGCCGCCAGGGAACGTCGTAGAACGCCCCGGCGATATGGCCTTGAATCGCGGAATGGCGCCGGAGCTGGGTAATCAGGAAACGCAGTCCCCACGACACGTCGCCTCCTTCGGCGGGCACGGTGCTGAACGGGCCGCACAGCAGCGGCGCGGTCCCCTGGGCGAGGCCGGGCACGTAGTTCACGGGCGAGCCGGGACGTGTGCGCGCCACGACCTGGCCGATGTGCTCGCGCGCAATCCAGTAGTCGTCGATCAAAAGGTGCCACGAGTTCACGTCGGTTTCCACGTGGTCGGAAAGCGAGGTGGCGTTGTCTTCCACCAGGCGCGAGGGATCCAACTGCTCGCGCAACTCGAGTACGCGATTGTAAACCCAACGTTGTGTGGCCGAGTCGTCTTTGAACTTCCGCCCGCCCAGGCCGCGGGAATCGTGGAACAGGGTCCATCCGATCAGCGAGGGGTGGTTCCGGTCGCGACGGACGATGGCGCGCATGGCCGCCTCCCAGGCGGCGCGCGAACGCTCCGTGTTGCTTTCGGCCGCGGGCATTTCCTGCCACAGGAGCATGCCCAGTTGGTCGGCCCAGTACAGGCGGCGTGGTTCGTCGGCCTTCAGGTGGATTTTCAGCAAGTTCAGGCCCAACTGCCGCGCCGCCTCGATGTCGTTTCGCAGGAAGGCATCGTTCGGCGCGGTGGAAAGTCCCTCGGCGTTCCACGACGGGTCGAGTGCCCCGCGGAGGTAAATGGGCTTGCCGTTGAGCAGGATGCATTCGTGCCCCGAGCCGCCATAGGCCGCACGCTCGATGGTGCGCAGGCCGAAGTAGGTATGCACCAGGTCGCGCTGACCGTCGGGCCCGGTAACCGACACCTCCAAGTCGTACAGGTGCGGATCCTCCGGCGACCACGTTTTCGGACGGTTGATTTCCAGCGCGGCGCGCCACGTGGCGCGGCCCTGCCCAACGGTTGCCAAGCCGCGGTGCTCGCGTACCGAGGGGTCGGGCGAGTCGAGCGACACCGCAGCCCGGCCGTCGGGACCCGCCAGCTCGACCTCGACTTCGAGTATCCACCGGCCGCCGGGCCGAGCCGGCGTGAGGCGCAGGCCGTCGACGTACACCGGCGGACGCGCCTCAAGCCACACGGTTTGCCAAATGCCGCTGCCGGGCAGAACGGTGCCGTGGTCGTGCCGGCCGGCCGGCAGTTCGGGGTCGTGGGGGTCGAACGCTCGCACGTCGAGCCGGACGTCGCTTCCGGGTGGGGCGGCCTCGGTAATATCGAAGGCGAACGGGGTGTAGCCGCCCTCGTGCCGCCCGACCGCGCGGCCGTTGACCCAAACGCGCGTTTCATGGTAAACCGCACCGAAACACAGCCACACGCGCTGCCCCTGCCAGTCGTCCGGCACGCGCAACATGCGCCGATACCAGCCAATCGGCTGCCCCGAGCTGTCGCCGATGCCCGAAAGGTCGCTTTGCCAGGAAAACGGAACGGTGATCCGGCGGTCGAACGGGCCGGCGCCCAGCGGCCACCGCTCGCGGAGGCCCTGGTCGTCGGGGTCGAAACAGAATTGCCAGGGGCCGTTCAGGTTTTTCCAGGCGTCGCGGCGCAGGTTCGGACGCGGATGCTCCGGCCGCGGGATGGTCTCGCCGGCGGGCACGACTTCCGCTGCCCGCGCCAGCGCACAACTCGCCATCAAAATGGCCACGGCGGTTTGCATCGGGAGGCGCATGGTTTTTCGAAGCAGCTTCGGGTGGGGTTGTATCGATCGGGCGGATTGCGGCAACGACCTCGGCCGCGCGCGCTCCGTAAGGCGATCGGCAGATACGAATTTACCACCCCTCACTCGACCCTCTCGCCTGCTGTTCCGCTGCGCGGGCTTCGGGCGAGGGGACAGTTGAATCTGCCGATCGCTTAAACAACCATACCTTATGCTGGGCCCCGTCCGCCTCGTGAACGGTTACCGCTTTCGTCGCAACGCCCGCAAGCGGCACGCCAGACACGGCATCTGTACCATGCCGCCGCAACCGGGGCAGCGTTCGGCGGGGCCGGCGGGCGACACGAGGCCGGGGTGTTGCCCGTCGCGGCGCGCGGCGGGATCGTGGCGACGTCCGAGGGCGATTGCCCCGACCGTGCCTCGGCTCACGCGCAAGGCCCGCGCGATACCGCGTTGCGACATTCGACCGCCGTCGAGCAATGTGCGGATTCTTTGCACCATTTCCGTTGTAAGCATGGTCACTGAACTCCTCGCGCTTTAGCGATCCCAACCTCTTGGCAGGTAGTCGGCCCAGTCGGGCTCCGGGGCGAGTTCTTCGTCTTCGGTGGCAAATGCATCGGCCAGGACCCGAAACGGGATGACGCGGCGGCGCGCGGCACCCGGCGAGCCCAACGACGAGCCGCGAGGCCCCAGTGTGGGTCCAGTGACAGGCTTTGTGAGGCAACCATAGGACGTGTTCATGGCAACTCTCCTCCGATTGGGTCGGTTTC
Organism: Planctomycetales bacterium; assembly: GCA_007127495.1. Lineage (GTDB taxonomy): Bacteria > Planctomycetota > Planctomycetia > Pirellulales > Thermoguttaceae > PWXP01. The sequence goes on along the minus strand of SKZG01000087.1, from coordinate 9,571 downwards.
AGATAATGTACAAAAGTACACTATCATAAAACCTACAAGTTCGCAAGGGGAGATCGGGCCACAAACTACCGATTTATGATGAACGTTAAAAGACGAGGTAAACTGAGACGTTTGGGCAGAAGGGGTGAGCCAGAGAAAATCGCTTCCAGATCGCCATGTTTCAACGCCGATGAAAAATGCCGGTTGTCGGTGCAAGTGCTTACACCGGCCAAGGTTCCCCCCCTTCTATTGCCGGACTACGAGTTATGCCCTCGGCCCTATTTCACGCGATTCTCTGTGTTGGTTTCCTGGCGATTTACGTCCTGGCCGGCGAGGTGCTCGTCGGTGCCCGTCGCCGCCGTCGGGCGCGGATGTTCCGAGCCGACGGTGTGGAACCCCACGAACTCCGCTGGCATTGCCGGAAGAGCCGGCGGCCGGTTGCCGCCTCGCACGGCTAGCCCCTATCGTGAATAGCCGTTCACGGGGGAAGCATGGAGAACCTAAGCGATTTTGCGCAGGCTGAGTAGATCGCGCAATTCGTGGGGCATTGGAAGCTTGAGCGATTCAGGGTCGTGACGCAGCGCGTCCACGACTTGCTCGAGCTGGTCGGCCGGGCCAAGGGCCAAATCGATCAAAAGCAGCTTGCGCCCGCGAAGCACACAGCCTCCGCCACCGCTGCCGCCGAACCACTCGTGCCGAATGTCGTAGCCCGTGCGCGACGCCAAATCCAGGGCGTGCTCCAAGCGTTCCGTTGTATGCATCCGTGCGCCTCCTGTCCGTTGCATTGACCTCCACGCTTCCGGCAACCATCTGCCGGATTATAGACCCTTCGGTTTTAGTCGGCTAGTGGAGTTCGACGATACGGGGAAGGGAGCCTAACTTGTTGAGCCAACTAGAGTTAAGGCAAGTACTCTCGGCAAGCGAGCGAGAACCGGCGCGATTTGGCAAGCCGGGTTAACCAGGAGCCCTGCACAACACAGCCCGACCCCATTCGAACGAGGAGCCAACCGTGCAACACCAGCAATTACCCGACCACCATCCACTAGAACAACAGGTTGAGCTGCTCAAGCGCCGACTGGCCGAGGCGCAGAAGCTGACCGCCTTGGGGGAACTGGTCAGTACCACCACGCACGAGTTCAACAACGTGTTGATGACCATCATCAACTACGCGAAGCTTGGCATGCGGCATCGCGACGCAGCAACCCGCGACAAAGCGTTTGAAAAGATCCTTTCGGCGGGGAACCGGGCCGCCAAAATCACCAATACCGTCCTGGGCCTTGCACGAAACCGCGCCGCAGGCCAGGAACCGACTGACCTGACCAAACTGGTGGACGATGCCCTGATGCTGCTCGAGCGCGAAATGAACAAGTACCGAATTCGTGTCGAGAAGCAGTTCCGCCCCATTCCCGAGGCGATGGTCAATGGAAACCAAATTCAACAGGTGCTTCTGAACCTGTTGATCAATGCGAGGCAGGCGATGCCCAACGGCGGCCGGCTGGTGATTCGGCTCAGCCACGACCAGGAGAATGACATGATCGACCTGGTCGTCCGCGATTTTGGTTCCGGCATACCGCAGGAGAAACTGCCCCATATTTTCGACGCCTTCTACAGCACGAAGGACGGGCCCGACGCCAGCGGAAAGGGCGGTACCGGCCTCGGGCTCTCAACCTGCCGCGACATCATCGAGTCGCATCGCGGCCGGGTTCGCGTTGACAGCACCGTCGGGAAGGGTACCGCGTTCACGTTGAAGCTGCCGCCGGCAAAGCCCATCGCCCGAACGCCTTCGCTGGGCGCGCCGGTGGGCCACCCAATTGCCGCGCCGCAATCTCCGACCACCTCGATGAGCTGACGCTTATTGACGGCTCTTCCGTTTCTAAGTGCAGGCCGCTTCACTGTAATAGGCACACGCCGTGTGCCGTCCCGAAAACAAGGGCTGTCTGCACTTAGAAACGGAAGAGCCTTATTGACCCGGTTGCCGCAAACCGAGATAATCTATCTCGATGATCCACTTCCGCGCGTTTCGCAACACCGACCCCCCCGCGATTGCGGCGATTTGGCGGGCCCAGGCGGGCCGACCCGGCGTGGCCCAGCCGGTTTCGGTCGACCTGATTACGCAATTGGTGTTTTCGAAGCCCTATTTCGACCGCAACGGCCTGATCCTGGCCTTCAACGACGAGCAGCCGGTCGGCTTTGCACATGCCGGTTTCGGCCCGAACGAGGCCCGAAATGCCATCGATACGACCATGGGAGTCACCTGCGTGGTCATGACCCTGCCCGAATGGAAAGACGGCGAGGTGGCGGCGGGATTGCTCGAGCGGTGTGAGCAGTATTTGCGTGAACGCGGGTCGAAGGTGCTCTACGGCGGCGGGATCGAACCGCTCAACCCGTTCTATACCGGCCTTTACGGCGGCAGTGCCTTGCCCGGCGTGCTGGAAACCGATCGGGAGGCGTGCAAACTTTTTGAAACGCACCGCTACCGGGAAATCGACCGAACCGTGCTGCTGCGCAGGGACCTGGGCGATTTCGAGGTTCCCTTCGGACGCCGGCAAATGCAGCTTCGCCGGCAGATGGTCGTTGAAGTGACCTCCGACGCCCTCGCCCGCGATTGGTGGGAGGCATGCACCCTGGGCGATTTCGACCTGACCCGCTTCGATATGGTCTCGCGTGCCGGCGGCCCGGCGGTCGCTACGGCCACATTTCGCGCCATGGAACCGTTTGGGCGCGGCGGCGGCGGCCGGCGCACCGGCCTGCTGGGCCTCTTCGTCGACCCGGCGCTCCGCCGCCGGGGCCTGGCCGTGTTCCTTCTCAGCGAGGCGTTCCGACGGTTCAGCCGCCAGGGCATCACTGTGGTCGAATCGCAAACCATGCAGCACAACGTGCATAGCCTGGCCGTACACCAGAAGCTCGGTTTCGACCAGGTAGGTCAAGGCATCGTGTACCGGAAAACGGACGCATAAAGCTGCCGATGCCAAAGGCTCGGCCAACGCCACACATCGGCCCCTTCCACCACGTGCGCTCGCAGGGGATTCCGCTCCACGTACCGCAAGACGACCAGAAGATAATCGGGCGAAGCGTAACGGCCGGCTCGCTCATACGCTGACCACCCCCTTGCACTCCGGGTATCCCGAGCAGCCCCAAAACTGCTTGCCCGCGTTCTTGCCGCTCTTGGCGGTGCGCAGGACCATGATCTTGCCGCATTTCGGGCACGGGGGAACGGGATCGGTCGGATCGGACCGATTGGACGGATCGCCAGCTTTCTTCCTGTTTGTAGGATGGACATTCTTGTCCGTCTTCGCTTGGGCGGGCTAAAGCCCATCCTACGAAAAGCGCAGTTTTAGGTCGCGACGAGTATACTCTCGGGCGACCGGCTCGACGCCGCAGATACGACACATTGACCCTACCAAAGCAACGCCTCGGGGTAAAGTGCCCCCACAGGAAGTCGATCTGGCTGAATGATCTCATTCCAGCTTCAGTTCCGGCACGTCGACCCACCGCCGCTCCTGCCACGACTGCATGCCGAGTTCGGCAAGCTGCACGCCTTTGGCGCCTTCGGCCAGGCCCCAGCGGAACGGCTGTTCCTTGACCAGGTGCCGGAGGAACAGCTCCCATTGGACCTTGAAGGCATTTTCGTAGATGCGGTTGTTGGGCATCAGGGCCCAGTCGGCGTAGTAGTCGATTTGCGAGGGAACGTCGGGATTCCACACGGGCTTGGGGGTGGTGGCGTCGGGCTGCACGTACACGTCGCGCAGGCCGGCCACGGCGCTGCCCTTCAGGCCGTCCACCTGCAGGCACAGCAGATCGTCGCGGCGCACGCGCACACACCACGACGAGTTCATTTGGACCGGCAGGCCGCTCTGAAGCTCGAAAATGGCGTACGCTGCGTCGTCGGCCGTACACTCGTAGGGCTTTGCGTGCTCGTCGATGCGCCGCTTCACGTGCGTATCGGCCAGGACCACCACCGATTTGATAGAACCGAAAAGATGGTCAATCACGTAGCGCCAGTGGCAGAACATGTCGATCAGGATGCTGCCGCCATCCTGTTTGCGGTAGTTCCAACTCGGCCGCTGGCATACCTGGTCGAAGCCGTCGAACACCCAGTAGCCGAACTCGCCGCGCACGGCAATGATCTCGCCGAAGAAGCCGGTGTCGATCAGGTACTTGAGTTTCAACAGGCCGGGCAACCACAGTTTGTCTTGCACCACGCCGTGCTTCACGCCGGCCGCCTCGGCCTCGCGGTAGAGCGTCAGGGCGTCGTCGGCGCTTTCGGCGACGGGCTTTTCCACGTAGATATTTTTCCCCGCGGCAATGGCCTTCCGCACGTTTGCGAAACGCAACTGGGTGGTCAGAGCGTCGAAATACACCGAGTAATTCGAGTCGGACAAGACGCCGTCCAGGTCGGTGCTGTATTTTTCCAGGCCGTAGCGGTCGGCCAGGGCTTTGAGTTTGCCCTCGTTGCGGCCCACAAGGACGGGGTCGGGCATGATGGTTTCGTCGGGGCTGAGTTGTACGCCGCCCTGCTTCCGGATGGCCAGGATGGACCGCTCCAGGTGCTGGTTCGTGCCCATGCGCCCGGTGACGCCGTTCATGATGATGCCAATACGGTGCGTTTTCACGTGAGCCTCCGATCAGGTATGGTTCAAATAGGCTTGTTTGATGTCTTCGAGGAACTGCCCCTGGTCCATGGCCCAGTATCGATGGGAGAATATCTCGACCTCGACAAATCCATGGAATCCGGCTTGCTCCACCCAACCGCGAATTTGCGGCACGTCGATGCAGCCTTCGCCCATCAGGCCACGGTCGTTCAGCAGGTCCTCGGTCGGGGTGCGCCAGTCCGAAACGTGGAACGCGAGCAACCGGCTGTCGCGGCTGCAACGGGCGATTTCCGCCTCCAGGTTCGGGTCCCACCACAAATGGTACACGTCGACCGCCACGCCCACCTGCGCATCGGCCAACCGATCGCACATGTCATTCGCCTGGCCCAGGGTATTGATGGCCGAGCGGCTGTCAGCATACATTGGGTGCAGGGGCTCGATGGCCAACTTCACGTTGCAGGCTTTGGCCTGGTCCAACACGGCGGCAATGCCGTCGGCGATTTGGTCGCGCGAGACGCTCAGCGGCTGGCCCGGAACGGCGCCGCACACCAGCACCAGGACCGGCGCCCCCAAGGCGGCCGTCTCGTCGATGGCCCGCCGGTTGTCGTCGATCGCGGCGTTGCGCCCGGCGCGGTCGGGGGCGGGAAAGAACCCGCCCCGAGCCACGGAGACTACCTCCAGGCCTGCCGCTTGGAGTTGCCGCCCAACGGCGGCGGGCTCGCGGCCCTCCAGCCACTGCCGCCAAACGGTGATGCCCGGCACCCCGGCCGCGACGTACCGCTCCGATGCCTCCTCGATCGGCCACGGCTTCGTGGTGATGGTGTGCACGCAAAGGCGGCTGAGATCGTTCAGAGGGCTAGGCGTCATAGTTCACCCGGCGGGTTAGCTTGGGGCACTGAATTTGCCCTATCGTACCATCCGGCCGTCAAGCTGTCCAGCAGGCCGTTTGCTGACAAGGCCGTACGGCGCCTTACTTTGGGCATCACTTCGGACATGCCCCTCCCCGACGGAGGGCAAAGTAACTGGCATTGCGCGGGCGCCCCCGTTTCCCCGACGGCCCCGCTCGTATATACTGTCCCTGATTACCAAGGAGCTTTGCATGGCCGACACAGCAACGGAACGGGTTCTCGTCGTTCCCACTGAATTGTTCCATCGCCTGGGGCATTTCCAGGGCTTTTGCGACGACGTGGGACCGTATCTCGATGCGGTCTTCAAACCCGAGCATGTCACCTATCGGCCGCGCAGCGAAGTGGAAGCCGATCCGGGCTTCAAACAACTCATCCCGTACGTCATCTTCCGCTACACCGACGCCGCCGGCCAGGTGAGCGTGTTCGAGTACACTCGGGGCACGGGACAGGGTGAGGGCCGGTTGCACAGCAAGCGCAGCGTGGGTATCGGCGGCCACATTGCGGCCGACGACACGGCGGGCAGCGGGTCGCCTTATGAAGAAGGCATGCGGCGCGAGCTGGAAGAGGAAGTCGATATCCGCACACCGTACACCGCCCGCTGCGCCGGCTTGATCAACGACGACGAAACCGAGGTGGGGCGGGTTCACCTCGGGGTGGTCCACGTGGCCGACGTCGAGCGCCCGGACATCCGTCCGCGCGAGCCCGATATTCTCGCCGCCGCGTTCAAGCCCATCGACGACGTATTGCGCGACCTGACCGGCTTCGAAACATGGTCGCAAATTTGCCTTACGGCGCTGTTTCGGAAGAGGTAGGCCCCCGATTCCATGAGCGACCCTTCCCGGCCAAGACGCGACTCTTCGCCGACCGACGTAACGCTCGACGCCGCCGGTTCCGGAGATACTCCCTTGAGCCATTCGGTGGCGCAGTCGGCCGAGCAGCAGGCGGCCGCGCGCATCGCGGTGATCGAAGGTTCCGGGCCGCAGCTTACCCATGAAATCCAGAGCCTGCTCCGGCGCCGGCTCCGGTTGGCAACCCTGGTATTGGCCACCGGTTTCGCTGTATTCCTTGTGCTGCACCTGGCGTTGTTCCAACCCACCGACCCGGTGCGAGTGCTTTTTCTGGCGTTCCATTTCGTGACCACGGTGGTGCTGGCCGCCATGGCCGTTTTCATGTGCCGGCGTTGCGAGGTGTCGCTCGGGTGCCTTCGCGTCCACGAACTGATTGTGTTCGGGCTGCCGGCCGTTTTCTTCCTGACGCTTCAATACCTCGATGCCTACCGCGGCGCCCTGACCGGACACGTCGACTTTCCCATCGGCGTTTGGCTGGTGACGATTTACACCTACGCGCTGTTCATTCCCAACACGATTCGCCGGGCGACCATCGTCATTGCATTGCTGACCGTGGCGCCCATTGCCCTGCTGCTTGGCCAAGTGACCTTCCAACCGATCGTTGGCGCGACGGCGTCGGGCGCCGACGTGACCGCGAGCATCTTGCTGTTGCTACTTGCGGCGGCGGGCAGTGTGTTCGGGGTCGATACCATCGGCGCGCTGCGTCGCGAGGCATTCGAAGCGAAGCAGCTTGGCCAATACCGGCTGAAGCAACTCATCGGCGCCGGCGGGATGGGCGAAGTCTACCTCGCTGAGCATAATTTACTGAAGCGGCCTTGCGTCATCAAGTTGATCCAGATGGGCAAGGTGGGCGATCCCCGCACCCTGGCCCGATTCCAACGCGAGGTGCGGTCCACGGCAAAACTCAGCCATTGGAACACCGTCGAGATTTTCGATTACGGAAATACCCAGGACGGCACGTTCTATTACGTGATGGAGTATCTTCCGGGCATGAGCCTTGCCGAGCTGGTCGACGGCTTCGGCCCCTTGCCTGCGGAACGGGCGCTCCACTTCCTCGCGCAGGCGTGCGAGGCCCTGAACGAAGCCCACGCCGTCGGGCTGATCCATCGGGACATCAAGCCGGGCAACCTCTTCGCCGCGCAGCGCGGGGGCGTATACGATGTGACCAAGCTGCTCGACTTCGGGCTGGTCAAACTGACGTCCGATGACGAGCAGTCGGTGGCGCTTTCAGCCGAAGGCGCGATTACGGGCAGCCCTCTGTTCATGTCGCCGGAGCAGGCCACCGGCGACAGCCGCCCCGACGCGCGCAGCGACATTTACTCGCTTGGCGCGACGGGGTACTTCCTGCTGACCGGCCGCCCGCCTTTCGAGGGCGATCGGCCGATCAAGGTGTTGATTGCACACGCCCATCAGGACGTAGTTCCTCCCACCCGCCATGTGCCGACGATCCCATCCGACCTGGAGCACGTGATCCTTCGCTGCCTGGAAAAGGAGCCCTCGCGTCGCTATCAGACGGCCCGCGAGCTTTCGGAAGCGCTACGGCGGTGCGAAGCGGCCGGCGCCTGGACCCCCGCCGACGCCGCCCAATGGTGGAAGGAAGCGCGGCCGATAGGGGGTCTTGCAAAATCCGGGCCATAACCCAACAATTCTGGTAAGGATCGGCAAAGAAATGACTGTCCGATGTCCCCTCTTCCCCGGTGGGAGAGGGTAGGGTGAGGGGTAAAAAGAGCGACAGTTATTTCTTTACCGATCCTAACCGTTCACGGGCCGGACGAGGACGGATCCGGATCCTCCCTCTCCAGGCCACTGCCATCCCGAGTTGTACCATGCCGAGCACCCTTTTTGAAAAAATCTGGGCGGAACACGTCGTCAACGACGAGCCCGGAAAGCAAACCCTCCTTTATATCGACCTGCATCTGGTCCACGAGGTGACCAGCCCTCAAGCGTTCGAGGGACTTCGGCTGGCCGGGCGCAAGGTGCGGCGGCCGGAAAAGACCGTGGCCACCGCCGACCACAACGTGCCCACCACCGATCGCTCCCTGCCGATTGTCGACACGGTTTCCGCGCAGCAAATCGACACACTTCGCCGGAATTGCCGCGAGTACGGTATCCGATTCTACGACCTTGACGACGTGCGGCAGGGCATTGTCCACGTGATTGGTCCGGAATTGGGGCTCACGCAGCCGGGCATGACCATCGTTTGCGGCGACAGCCACACCGCCACCCACGGCGCGTTCGGGGCCCTGGCGTTCGGAATCGGCACCAGCGAGGTCGAGCACGTGCTGGCCACCCAAACGCTGTTGCAGCACAAGCCCAAAACGCTCGAACTGCGCGTGGACGGCACCCTGGCGCCCGGCGTGACCGCGAAGGACATGATCCTGTATTTGATCGGCCGGATCGGTACCAGTGGCGCGCAGGGCTACTGTATCGAGTACACCGGCGAGGCGGTGCGGGCGCTGTCCATGGAAGAGCGGATGACGGTGTGCAACATGTCCATCGAGGGGGGCGGTCGAGCCGGCATGATTGCGCCGGACGAGGTGACCTACGAGTATTTACGCGGCCGTCCGTTCGCTCCGGACGACTTCGAGGCCGCCGAGGCGCGGTGGCGCCGCTTCACGACCGACGACGGCGCCCAATTCGACCGCTCGGAACACTTCCAGGCCGGGGAGATCGAGCCGCAGGTGACTTGGGGCACCACGCCCGCCCAGGTGGCCGGCGTGGGGGGCAAGGTGCCGGACCCAGCGACCTTCGACGATGCGACCCGCGCGAAGGCCACCGTCGCCGCCTTGCGGTACATGGACTTGAAGCCGGGCACGCCGATTGCCGACATTGCCCTCGACCGCGTGTTCATCGGTTCCTGCACCAACGGACGGATTGAGGATTTGCGAGCGGCTGCGGCGGTGGCTCGCGGTTATCGGGTGTCGGAGCGGGTTAGCGCCATGGTGGTTCCCGGCAGCGGGACGGTAAAGCGGCAGGCCGAGGCCGAGGGGCTGGACCGCGTATTCCTCGAGGCCGGCTTCGAATGGCGCGAGCCCGGTTGCAGCATGTGCCTGGCCATGAATCCCGACAAACTTTCGCCGGGCGAGCGTTGCGCGGCGACCACGAACCGGAACTTCGAGGGCCGGCAAGGCAAAGGGGGTCGAAGCCACCTCGTTTCGCCGGCGATGGCAGCCGCGGCCGCGATTGAAGGCCGCTTTGTGGACGTGCGTTCGTGGCGCTACCGGTGAATGCTACCTACCCAGAT